>NZ_JAACGC010000233.1:0-500 GCF_029237385.1 Aeromonas sp. 1HA1 | reverse complement strand
CGGGCAGTTGGCCGAGCACACCCCGGGCGCGGGTGTGCAGGCTGGCAGCACTGGCAGGCCAGCGCAGCGGCCCTTGCGTCCAACTCATTGCGGCGCCTCTGGCCAGCTGACCTCGCTTGGCCAGCCGCCCGATTGTGGCAGGCGGTAGAGGGTGACCCGGTAGCGCTGCCAGCGCGTGAGCCGCTCGCGCTCTGCCTCGCTGATGATGCCAAGGGTGTTGGCATCCTCCAGCGGCGCCATAGCGCTGGCCGCCTGTTTCAGCTTGTCCGCCAGGATGGCCTGTTGCTGCGCCTCGGTCAGCGGCGCAGGGGTAATCACCTCGATGTCGCCAAACTCGCCAAACACGGCCCGGCTATAGAGCTCGCGGCCATGTTCGAGTTATGGTGATTTCTGGTGTATGGGGGAGATAGAGAAGGTGGCGTATCCTGCTGATTGATTCCCGCGAAGAATCTCAATTAACAGAGGTGATACGCCATGACCAATTCTACCCTCAGAGTCCT
>NZ_JAACGC010000232.1:0-500 GCF_029237385.1 Aeromonas sp. 1HA1 | reverse complement strand
TGAGCGCAAGGTCTATTGGCAGGCAGAACCGACCGGCGATCTCTCCGCCTGTGTGGCGGGTCAGGTTGAGATGTTCCGAGACCTGCATGAGATGCGGATCTATCTGTCCATGACCTATCCCGATACGGCCTTTGAGCTGGTCGAGGTGACGGAAGAGACATGGCAAGGCTTCTATGACCAGGGAGTGTTTTTCGATGACTGGTCATAAATCCGTGATGCCGATAAATGGGGTTATCGGCAACAAAACCCTGATCGACTATCTCTCCTTTACCTGGGCACCGACCGAGTTACGCCAGATGGTCGAGTTGGCCAAGCAAGGTGCCATCTTGAAGGCTATCCCGCGCTTCGATACCCAGAACAAGGCCATCAAGGCCGCATTGTCTGCCCCGCCCATTGAGGGGTTGCGCTACCTGTGGAAACGTCCGGTGGGGTTTGCCCCCCTCGCCCGCTTCGACAAGGTGACTGAACGGCTCTATGGCAAGGCTGAGCGGTTGGGCGTT
>NZ_JAACGC010000231.1:0-505 GCF_029237385.1 Aeromonas sp. 1HA1 | reverse complement strand
TGTCCGCAAGGGCCAGTCCCGCCTGACCCAGATGGACGACCAGATCCTCGCCCTCTACGCCAAGGGCTTGAGCACCCGGGATATCGTTGACGCGTTCAAAGAGATGTATGACGCCGACATCTCGGCGGGGCTGGTATCGAAGGTGACTGAACGCGTCATCGAGCAGGTCCACGAATGGCAAAACCGGCCGCTGGATCCGCTCTATCCCATCGTCTATCTGGACTGCATTGTGCTGAAGATCCGCGAGAACCAGCGGGTAAGCAACAAATCGCTGTATCTGGCGCTGGGCCAGCCGCAAACAATCAGCATGACGTTGAGAGCTATTGTCAAATCTGGTGTATGGAGTCGGTCAGGCGGCATTCCTGTCTGACTCATCCAGCGAGCTATTGTCAAATCTGGTGTATGGAGTCGGTCAGGCGGCATTCCTGTCTGACTCATCCAGCACCTGTACTCCGTCCTTGAATTTCACGTTGTTTACCACCAACGTCAGCAGCACAAATCCCTT
>NZ_JAACGC010000230.1:0-506 GCF_029237385.1 Aeromonas sp. 1HA1 | reverse complement strand
GTAAGCGCCCCTGAATCAGCACCTGTTTTTACTGAGATCACCTCGGCACACTGAAACCCATCGTATCTACGTTGGGATTTCCGCTATGACCACTCAAGAACGCGTTGATTTTTGGCAGCGCCAGATCGCCTATTGGCTTGCCTCCGGCCTCTCCGGACACGCCTTTTGCAAACACCACGATCTCGTTTATCACCAGTTTGCCTATTGGCGCAAAAAGCTCGAACAGCCCACGACACCCGACTCTCTCCCTGGGTTTGCCAGAGTCACTATGCCAGCCGCGATTGCTACCGAAAGCGGCTTGACGCTCACTTTACCCAACGGGATCTCCATCTCCGGGTTGCATGCCAGCAATATCAACCTGCTCGGCCCTATCATGAGCCTGCTGTGATGCGCCCGCGTTATCTTCGTCCCGCCCTGACCATGCCGCAGATCTACCTCTACCGGGCACCCATCGATTTTCGCAAACAGGTCAATGGCCTTGCCGCACTGGTCGAGCTGCAACTCGG
>NZ_JAACGC010000229.1:0-508 GCF_029237385.1 Aeromonas sp. 1HA1 | reverse complement strand
GAACTCAGGGCCCAGGGGTTACTCAGGGAAGCAGAGCACGTAGAAAACCAGTCATGTGAAACGGTGCTAACCCAGGATGAATATCAGTTGCTGAACTATCTGGACAAGGGAAAACGTAAACGTAAAGCGCGAGAAGGCAGCTTGCAATGGGCCTACATGGCGATAGCCAGATTGGGCGGTTTTATGGATAGTAAGCGAACAGGGATTGCAGGCTGGAGCTCACTCTGGGAAGACTGGCAAACACTGCAAAGTAAACTGGACGGCTTTATTGCCGCCAAAGAGATGATGGCTTCGGGGATCAAGATCTGATCAAGAGACAGTCACTAAGGTTATGGGAATACCTATCATGGGAGAGCTATTGTCAAATCTGGTGTATGGCGTGAGCCTGTAAATAATTCTGTGTAACTGCCCACTCCATTACAGGTGACCGTTCAGGCGATCACCGAACTCGATAATAAAACGATTTAGGGCAAGCTTCCAATTCTGGATCGGCATGGTCCATTTCTTG
>NZ_JAACGC010000228.1:0-532 GCF_029237385.1 Aeromonas sp. 1HA1 | reverse complement strand
TGCCGCAGGTAATGCTCCGGATCTACCCCGTTCAACCGGCAGGTGCCGAGCAAGCTGTACAACAAGGCTCCCCGTTCACCACCATGATCAGAGCCAAAAAACAGGAAGTTCTTTCGCCCCAAGCTCACCAGCCGTAGCGCATTCTCCGCTATGTTGTTGTCCACTTCTATCCAGCCGTTTTCGGTGTAGTACGTCAGTGCTGACCACTGATTCAAGGCATAGGCGAAGGCCTTAGCCAACTCGGAGTGACGCGAGAGCGACTGCATCCTATCCCGTAACCAGATCTCCAGCTCTTCCAGTAAGGGCTTTGCCCGCCGTTCTCGTTCTGCCAGCCGGTGTTCTGCTGACATGCCGCGCAGTTCTGCTTCAAGGCTGTAAAGCTGACCAATTCGTTTGAGGGCTTCGTGTGTGTTGTCCGATGGCGTTCGGATATGCACATCATGGATCTTTCGCCTGGCATGAGCCCAGCAAGCGGCCTCCTTTATCGTGCCGGCAGCTCGGTCTTCACGATATAGCTCATTAAATCCGGCAT
>NZ_JAACGC010000227.1:0-544 GCF_029237385.1 Aeromonas sp. 1HA1 | reverse complement strand
AAGGCGTCGGTCATGCCCTGGCCGGTGGTTTTGAACATCTGCACGGCGGTGGCGGTCTTGCCGGCCACGTCTTCCACCCAGTTGGCCTTGCCCATCCGCTTGGCCTGCTGCTCAAAGATGCCGTACATGGTGCCCATGTAGTTGGTGATGGTGGCGGTGTCGGCCTTGGTGGCCTTGGCCAGCACGCCAGAGGCGCGGGCAAAGGTGGGCAGCTCGTTACCCTCAAGCCCGGCGATGGCGGATTGAATATCGTAGGAGGCTCTGACAAAGGCGCTGGCCGATTCGCCATAGTCCACCGAAAACTGCAGGGCTGTGTCAGAGAGCTGTTTGAGGGTCTTTTCATGGACATCAAGCGAGGCCACTTCGCCCAGCGCCCGGTCCATTTCGATGGCGGGCGCCAGCGCATTCTGGATGGCTAAGGTGCCGGCCAGCATGGCGGCCCCACCGCCTGCGATATTGGCCAAGCCACTTTTGGCGGTGTTCTTCACCATGTTCAGCTGGTTGTTGATGCCCTCAAGCGGCCGGGTGACGGCATCTATCAGGG
>NZ_JAACGC010000226.1:0-547 GCF_029237385.1 Aeromonas sp. 1HA1 | reverse complement strand
GCAGCGATGAGCCGGCGATTGTTGCGGACGGGTTCATGGAGGTGGCATGGCCCGGGATAACGGCGGCAAACATGTAGGTGCCTACCTGCCCCCAGCCGCTGGCGACAATGTCCTGGTTGCCTTGCGCAGCGGTGTGGTTATGGGAGTTATGTGGCGGGTTGTGGGGGCTGTATACCCTGTGCCCAGCGTCATGTACGCCGCCTGTAGCAAACAAATTTCCGCTGGGGTCAACCTTGAGTCTGGTGGCAGATGACGATCCCGCACCGTTTGACGTACCGATGAGGTAGTCGCCGAGAGCGGTCAGGTAGGTGAGCACCGCTGCTTTTCCGGGTATGTGGTATTCCGTCATCGGGTATGCGGGGTCTTCGATATACAACCTGTTCTTAACATTCCACGGTGTTAGGGCCGCATTCAACCAGCCCCGCACTGCACCTATATTGCTGCAATAGCGTAGATAGTTATCGCCGCCAGCATTGACGCGAAATGCAATGGCTCCGGCAATGCTGGCCTCATTAGCGATGGTGGTTCTGATTGTACTAGCATGCAG
>NZ_JAACGC010000225.1:0-582 GCF_029237385.1 Aeromonas sp. 1HA1 | reverse complement strand
AACAGGGATTGCAGGCTGGAGCTCACTCTGGGAAGGCTGGCAAACACTGCAAAGTAAACTGGACGGCTTTATTGCCGCCAAAGAGATGATGGCTTCGGGGATCAAGATCTGATCAAGAGACAGGTATTGCACCTCTCTGATAACTCCGGTTCGTCCATGTCCGATGTGTTGCAAGCCAAGCCATTTAATAAGGTGCCCAAGTATGTTTTCAAACTTTATGACTCAACTACAACCGGTAAAGTCTCGGATACAACAGCGGGTAGCTCGATATTACGAGATCCTAAAATTCTGTTTTTTCTGGCGCTGTGGGGGCTTTGTGTATTCTTTGGCTTCATCAAGCCTGAGTATATTGATGCTCCTGCTAAGGCCTCTCCGGCTGCTGCTGGCGCCTCTTCGGTTCCTGGGGCGGTGGATGGTACTCCCGCTGATGGGGTACGTCCTGGCGGCGCTCCTGCTGCGTCTCCTGGCGGGGTTCTTTCTGTAGGGCCGTTCGCTGGCTATCGTCTGGTTATCAGTTGCCATGTGTTGGTGAAAGAAGATCCAGGATCATTTCGGGTCGATTATTGCTTTTCTCTTCGCAAG
>NZ_JAACGC010000224.1:0-590 GCF_029237385.1 Aeromonas sp. 1HA1 | reverse complement strand
CGGAGCCTGCGTTGCGATCATCGCGTACATACGTCCACAGACGTCCTGTTTTTGTCTTTTTATTGCCAGGGAGCAGTACCGGCACCGGGGTATCGTCTGCGTGTAGTTTGCCATCGGTCAGCACATACTGCCGCAGCGCTTCCTCAAGCGGTGACAGTAATCGGCAACACGCATCTACCCAGCCAGAGAGCACAGAGCGGCTCAGCTCCACGCCCTGACGGGCATAGATTTCCGACTGGCGATACAGCGGGGTGTGCTCTGCATATTTGGATGTGAGTACCCGAGCCAGTAAGCCAGGCCCGGCGATACCCCGCTCGATAGGACGTGATGGGGCTGGCGCTTGTATGATGAAATCGCATTGCCCGCAGGTGTGTTTCTCCCGAACCGTTCGGATGACCCGGAAGGCACTGCGTATTAGCTCTAACTGCTCAGCAGTATCTTCTCCAAGGTATGCCAGCGCTCCACCACATTCCGGGCAGACTGCCTCTGTTGGACACAGGCGATGCTCATCGCGGGGAAGCGCTTGAGGGAAGGGTTTGCGAGTGCGAGTCTGGCGAAGTGGCCGCGGTACCGCTGGATCATCGACCCGA
>NZ_JAACGC010000223.1:0-593 GCF_029237385.1 Aeromonas sp. 1HA1 | reverse complement strand
CGCCCTATAGCCTTCGGCTGGTCGCTAGAACTGGGGCATTAAAGACCGGTTTAGCAGGGAAAGGGGTGATCCAGTATCGGGGCAAGATGGGCGTGTTTCGCCGCGAGACGGTAGAGGCAAAAATGGGCAGCAGAGGGCGGCTTGTAGGGGCTACCGCCCCTGTCCTTGGTAGTCTTTAGAGTCCTATTTAACATAAATAACCGAGTGGCGCGGTTGAGTCTATTCATGTCCGGTCATCACTTGGCCTCCCTCCCCCTTTGGTATCCGCAAAGAGCTGAGCATTGTATTTGCGGCGCAAGGTATCGCCATCAGGGTCGCAATATACGTCCACTGGCTGGCCCTGATACCTCACCACGGCATGGCAAGCGCTCATCGCTACCACACGAGCGAGTTCATCCGGCCAGTCATCACTATGAAGGGCCTGCACGTCATCGCCCTTTCGAAGAGAAAAGCAATAATCGACCCGAAATGATCCCGGATCCTCTTTCACCAACACATGGCAACTGATAACCAGACGATAGCCAGCGAACGGCCCTACAGAAAGAACCCCGCCACCAGACGCAGCAGGAACGCCGCTAGGGCGTACCCCATCA
>NZ_JAACGC010000222.1:0-607 GCF_029237385.1 Aeromonas sp. 1HA1 | reverse complement strand
TTGGCGAGGCCGATACCCTGGAAAAGCTCGAAGCCCTGCTGCCATGGAACGTCCCGCTGGAGCCGATTGCAAAAAAAGTGGCGCAATACGGTAAAGGCAAGTAGGTCGATTTAACGGCGCTTACGTTTGGTCAGACGGAGGGGATGAGAGCCGATGACTTGTTTCTGATGTTTTTGACTCTTTATATGCCATCAAACTAGATGTGTTAGAGACACAGCAACACAAATGGACCAGTATGGATAATCCTGCCTATTCAACAATCGTCTATAGGCATCACAGGGTCCAATCGGATACAGGCATGCTGTCTGACTTGCCATCCGCTGAAAGGCATAGGGTGTGAACCTGGGGGTCAGGAGCGCGGCAACCTGTCACTCTGATGTTTGTGCTTGGCTCTGCGCGCGGGAGCGCTGTCGCCTGGGGCAAGTCGAGGTAATGGGGCGACCAGGATATCTCTCCAGGCCATGGCGCTATTAATTGATGGGAGCTATTGTCAAATCTGGTGTATGGAGTCGGTCAGGCGGCATTCCTGTCTGACTCATCCAGCACCTGTACTCCGTCCTTGAATTTCACGTTGTTTACCACCAACGTCAGCAGCACAAATCCCTTG
>NZ_JAACGC010000221.1:0-608 GCF_029237385.1 Aeromonas sp. 1HA1 | reverse complement strand
ATATCCGCTTCATATCCTCGCTAATCGCTTTATAGCTCCCAGTGAGAGCATTATTCGCCTCATCCAATTTACCCTGCACGGTAGGCACATCAAAAAAGCAATTAGCGCCACCTTCACAGCCCTTTGAATCATAGGACGCACCACGAACAGAGAGGGGCGTGGACTCAGAGCCCGGCATTTTAGAATAATCAATATCCACGCCAGAACCATCCCCACCACTTCCATTACCACTCCCATTGCCATCAGGCAACGCCGCAGCGAGCATGCGCACATCGTTAGCCATATAACCCACAACCTCATTTATTTCCTTGAGGTATTCCGATGATTTATCAGCGCCGCCCGTAGTCCCACCCGTATTACTTCCAATGCTACCGCCAGAAATGGCAGCCGCCAAATTCTGCATGGTTTCATTCATCTGCATAATCTGACCGGCCATGCCATTCGCACCCAGCGCACCATTAATTGCGAATATCTCACCTACCACGCTACCAGTATTCATACGAATGTCATATAAGGTGGCAGCATCGCGATCAAACTTACCAAATATGTCATCGAATTTCTTATCCCAATATTCCCTCGACAAACCCAGCCCATCACCTTCAGAACCA
>NZ_JAACGC010000220.1:0-612 GCF_029237385.1 Aeromonas sp. 1HA1 | reverse complement strand
CTGCTGTGATGCGCCCGCGTTATCTTCGTCCCGCCCTGACCATGCCGCAGATCTACCTCTACCGGGCACCCATCGATTTTCGCAAACAGGTCAATGGCCTTGCCGCACTGGTCGAGCTGCAACTCGGACACTCTCCCTTCTGTGGTGCCCTCTATGCCTTCACCAACCGTCAGCGCAACAAGATCAAGTGTCTGATGTGGGAGGACAACGGCTTTGTCCTCTATTACAAGGCGCTCGCCGAGGAGAAATTCAAATGGCCATCGCCTTCCGATGAACTGCTCTCGCTCTCGGCCGAGCAGATCAACTGGCTGCTCGATGGTTATGATATTTCCCTGATGCAAGGCCACAAAAAACTTCATTATGAATCGCTCTGAGCGCCGTGTATTCAGTGTGTTATAGCGTTGTTTTTGTTATAATTTCACCATGAAAACAACGCCTGAAAACCTCACCCCATTACCCGAACTCAGCAGCCTTGGTGCCGCTGAGTTGTTGGTGGTGATTGCTGGTTTTCAGCAAAAGCTGGCGTTGCAAGAAGACGTCATCCAGTCCAAAGAAGAAGCCCTCCGCGCCAAAGACGCCGCTATCGCGCGGCGTGACGCTCATATCTTGCTG
>NZ_JAACGC010000219.1:0-622 GCF_029237385.1 Aeromonas sp. 1HA1 | reverse complement strand
GCAAAGCGAGCATCAGACGGAAGCAAAAGATTGCAGGAATGAGCAGTGAATACCTGGAAAAGGTACTCAATGCTGGCCTCAACAAATTGGGTGAATTTTAACAATATGTTCACGCTCTCGCCCTGACGCTCCCCCCAACCAGCGCAGTATTTTAGAACAGAAAAATAGTGACATGAATCACATAAATATAAGCAGGGGTAACAAGACAAGCCGTAGCGATGAGCTTAACGCAACTCAGTGAAGAGAATTTGAGTCCCAACCCGCGAGATATAAGGACTAAAGAGTGAGGGTGGCATGATGCCTCCCTCATTTTATTGGAGGCTAATCATGGCAAGGGTATGATCCCAATGTCACCTTTAACCATGGCACCGTTCTTAATATTCAAAACGGCGAATATTAAATCAAAAAATGCTTCACTGACTGACCTTCGCCTGATGGCCCCTTTTTTACTTTCAGATTAACGTGCTCATACCTCGTAAGGCAGCCGAGACTGTGCTTAGCCATCCCCTCATATGAGCGAGGCGTGGCGCGGCTTTCTGAGTATGATCGTCTGAATTGACCGACGAATACCGAGCGACAGCCCGCCATGTTCAATCACGACATCATCCTTAACCACATCGAT
>NZ_JAACGC010000218.1:0-634 GCF_029237385.1 Aeromonas sp. 1HA1 | reverse complement strand
GAGCCCGGCATTTTAGAATAATCAATATCCACGCCAGAACCATCCCCACCACCATTGCCACTTCCATTACCACTGCCATCAGGCAACGCCGCAGCGAGCATGCGCACATCGTTAGCCATGTAACCCATAACCTCGTTTATTTCCTTGAGGTATTCCGATGACTTATCAGCGCCGCCCGTAGTCCCACCCGTATTACTTCCAATGCTACCGCCAGACATGGCAGCCGCCAAATTCTGCATGGTTTCATTCATCTGCATAACTTGGCCTGCCATGCCATTCGCACCCAACGCACCATGAATTGCGAATATCTCACCTATCACACTGCCAGTATTCATACGAATGTCATATAAGGTCGCAGCATCACGATCAAACTTACCAAATATGTCATCGAATTTCTTATCCCAATATTCCCTTTCCAAACCCAGCCCATCACCTTCAGAACCACCGCCCGTGTTCTTGGCTATCTCTTCAAGATAATGCTCAGAGCGTGCCGCAACAAGCTCGGCACCTTCCAATCTTGAATTTGCAACACGATTATATTCTGAGATTTCTTTTAAAAACTGCTGGGCCGCCTCAACGGAATTAACAGCACGCTGAGACAGGCCACGAATTTCATTAACCGCACTATAAGTGA
>NZ_JAACGC010000217.1:0-645 GCF_029237385.1 Aeromonas sp. 1HA1 | reverse complement strand
GCGTGTGGAACCGGGCGGACAAATCAGCCTTGCGCAACTTCTGGCCCGCTAGTGAACGCATCATCTTTGCCGAGCAGCTGGGGGCCCACAGCAGTGCCCAAGCCAGCGGGTATCGTCAGGCCTGCCAGGCCCTGCGTGGGCAGGTGATGCAGCCGCTGATCGACTACTTCCAGCAGGCCAAGGCCGCCTGTGGCATCTCCAACAAAGAGATCGACCAGGCCCTGGGCTGCCAAATGGCGGGCCACTGGTTTGGTCGCAGCCAGTGGAGCCTGCCAAGCGAAGCGCAATATGCCCGCCTGCAAGCCTTGTTCACCCGCAAAGCCCGCGCCCTGAGCCGGCCCCATCGCGAGCTCAAGGAGACGTACCAGGGACTGCATCGCACCTATCAGACCCTGGTCGCCAGTTATGACCAGCTCAAGGCCGAGTACGAGCAGCTGCGCCGCCCGTTCAACGTCACCAAAGAGGTGCCCTTTACCGATGTGTGGACCTACCCCTCGGTGCAAGCCTACCCGGGCAAACACCCGTGCGAAAAGCCCGCCGCCATGATGGAGCACATCGTGCGCACCAGCAGCCGGCCGGGGGACGTGGTGGGGGATTTCTTCATGGGCTCTGGCGCGACGGGCAAGGCTGCCTGGCGCCTTGGTC
>NZ_JAACGC010000216.1:0-645 GCF_029237385.1 Aeromonas sp. 1HA1 | reverse complement strand
GGCAGGGCTCTGAGGGTAGAATTAGTCATGGCGTATCACCTCTGTTGATTGAGATTCTTCGCGGGAATCAATCAGCAGGATACGCCACCTCTTCTATCCCTCCGTACACCAGAAATGACCATAACTCGGTGCTCTAGTGGAACAACTACGATGCCACTAACGGGGGCGCAGGCGTCAGTCATCAGAGCCTTATACTAATACGTGATGCAAGCAGATAAACATGATTATAGCCTGCCCTCACAACACTGCCACTGTTTGAGTCACTGACCTTCCCCATTGAGGACAACAACCATAACATCGGCTACATTGTACGTATGTGCAGTTAACTACTATTCCTTCAGCGCGTTATCAAAACCGATTGCTGGGAAGAAGGCACTGAGCGACGCGGGTAGTGCTGTGTTCCATTGCTCCCAAAAACCCAAGCGCCAATAGCTTGAGATAGTGAGGCCTTATCACCAATTATTTGTATGCTGGAAGCAAAAATCTGCACAACCAAAACCGCCCTCAAGCTGCGGCTCTTTACCCTGACTCTTATACACAAATATTGTGAACTGATTGGCACTTTTCCCGATTTCCAGGATCTGATCTCCTATGTGACTCCCGAACATGGTAACGATCATGCTAACTTTTGCTCTTCATCGTGCG
>NZ_JAACGC010000215.1:0-645 GCF_029237385.1 Aeromonas sp. 1HA1 | reverse complement strand
AACGATGACAGGGAGTGGATAACCACCCAGGGCGCCGATGCCGAGGGCAATGACGCTTTGGGCCTGCGCATCCAGAACCAGTTCTCGGCGGTGGGGCGTTATCACATCGACGCCATTTACCGCTCCATGCTGGCGAGCGTCGCCGGCATTCGGGCCGACCACATCTTCTTCGAGCATGAAGCCCCCCGGGGTCCGGGGACCGCCAACGCCTACATCCTGCTGGAGGTGGGCGCCACCCCGGCCAGCCTGATTGACCAGCTCAACGACTACGTGGGCCGCCAGGGCAACCATGGCCACGGCGATGACCTGTTCGTGCTGAGCATCCCCGAGACCCAGCACAGCCTCACGCTGGCGCTCTGGCCCCAGCCCAACCTCAGCGCCGAGCAGAAGGCCGCCCTTAAAACCGGCGCCGAGAACCTGGTCAAGGCGGCGTTTCGTCAGTCTGCGGACTTTCCGGCCGTCACCCGTACCTGGCCGCGTTCTCGCTTCTCGCTCTCCCAGCTTGCCCGCGAGCTGCACAGCCAGTTCCCGCAGCTGCAGAGCCTGCGCTTTGGGGAGAGTGACATCGTCTCGGGGCTGGCCATCCCGCGCCTTGGCAAACTGGTGGTGACCCTGCATGACTAATCCAACCCCGCTTGAACACGA
>NZ_JAACGC010000214.1:0-652 GCF_029237385.1 Aeromonas sp. 1HA1 | reverse complement strand
CCACGGTGTGATTCATGACTGGGGTGAAGTCGTAACAAGGTAACCCTAGGGGAACCTGGGGTTGGATCACCTCCTTACCTTAAGATGTCGTGTTGTTGAGTGTTCACACAGATTGCCTTGATTCAAGTTTAGAGACAGTACACGAAGTGGGTCTGTAGCTCAGGTGGTTAGAGCGCACCCCTGATAAGGGTGAGGTCGGTGGTTCGAGTCCACTCAGACCCACCACTTCGTCCGCGATTATGGGGCTATAGCTCAGCTGGGAGAGCGCCTGCTTTGCACGCAGGAGGTCTGCGGTTCGATCCCGCATAGCTCCACCATAATCGGTACTGTATTTTACGAGAAGCAAAAGCCATGCATTGAGCCTTGACGTTCAATCTATGCCTTTGACTTCTTTATGAAGTTTGCTCTTTAACAATCTGGAAAGCTGATTTAAAAAGTAGTTCTCAAACATTTGTTACAAGTGCTTTGGAAACTTCTTGGCGAAAACCAAAATTTATTTTGGTCCTTGTTGTACTTCAACAAGACGCGTTGTTTCGACGACACTTCTTGGGGTTGTATGGTTAAGTGACTAAGCGTACATGGTGGATGCCTTGGCAGTCAGAGGCGATGAAGGACGTACTAACCTGCGATAAGCTGTGAGAAGTCGGTAAGA
>NZ_JAACGC010000213.1:0-655 GCF_029237385.1 Aeromonas sp. 1HA1 | reverse complement strand
ATGCCGGATTTAATGAGCTATATCGTGAAGACCGAGCTGCCGGCACGATAAAGGAGGCCGCTTGCTGGGCTCATGCCAGGCGAAAGATCCATGATGTGCATATCCGAACGCCATCGGACAACACACATGAAGCCCTCAAACGAATTGGCCAGCTTTACAGCCTTGAAGCAGAACTGCGCGGCATATCGGCAGAGCAACGGTTGGCAGAACGAGAACGACGGGCAAAGCCCTTACTGAAAGAGCTGGAGATCTGGTTACGGGATAGGATGCAATCGCTCTCACGTCACTCAGAGTTGGCCAAGGCCTTCGCCTATGCCTTGAATCAGTGGTCAGCACTGACGTACTACACCGAAAACGGCTGGGTAGAAGTGGACAACAACATAGCGGAGAATGCGCTACGGCTGGTGAGCTTGGGGCGAAAGAACTTCCTGTTTTTTGGCTCTGATCATGGAGGTGAACGGGGAGCCTTGTTGTACAGCTTGCTCGGCACCTGCCGGTTGAACGGGGTGGATCCGGAGCATTACCTGCGACATGTATTGAATGTGATCGCAGACTGGCCGGTGAACCGGGTCAGTGAACTGCTGCCTTGGCGTGTTGCTCTACCTGCTGAATAGCCTGTCGCCCCTGTCAATACGGCCTTCGCTGGACGCTTACG
>NZ_JAACGC010000212.1:0-692 GCF_029237385.1 Aeromonas sp. 1HA1 | reverse complement strand
AGCACTCGCCGCTGAGCTGGCAAAAGACATCAAGTCTGAAAAAGATCTCGGCACCCTCACCCAACAGCTGATCAAGCTCACCGTCGAGACCGCGCTTAATGCCGAGATGGACGAGCATCTGGGCTACTAGAAACACGCCCCACAAGGCCGCGGGACCGGCAACAATCGCAATGGCTATTCCACCAAGCGCCTAAAAGGCCAGCATGGAGAGGTCACCATCCAGGCGCCTCGTGACCGTAACGCCTCCTTCGAGCCTCAGTTTGTCCGCAAGGGCCAGTCACGCCTGACCCAGATGGACGACCAGATCCTCGCCCTCTACGCCAAGGGCTTGAGCACGCGGGATATCGTGGACGCGTTCAAAGAGATGTATGACGCCGACATCTCGGCGGGGCTGGTATCGAAGGTGACCGAACGTGTCATCGAGCAGGTCCACGAATGGCAAAACCGGCCGCTGGATCCGCTCTATCCCATCGTCTATCTGGACTGCATTGTGCTGAAGATCCGCGCGAACCAGCGGGTGATCAACAAGTCGCTCTATCTGGCACTGGGCATCAATATGGAGGGGCACAAGGAGCTGTTGGGCCTGTGGCTGGCCGAGACCGAAGGGGCAAAGTTCTGGCTGTCGGTCCTGACCGAGCTGAAGAACCGCGGCCTGGAAGACATCCTGATCGCGTGTGTGGATGGTCTCAAGG
>NZ_JAACGC010000211.1:0-710 GCF_029237385.1 Aeromonas sp. 1HA1 | reverse complement strand
TTGGCGAGGCCGATACCCTGGAAAAGCTCGAAGCCCTGCTGCCATGGAACGTCCCGCTGGAGCCGATTGCAAAAAAAGTGGCGCAATACGGTAAAGGCAAGTAGGTCGATTTAACGGCGCTTACACTTGAACAATTTGTTAACTGGCACCCAACAGCGCACGAAATTCATTTTCTAAAGACTTTATAGCTTTCTTTATATCTACATTAACTTCTTTATGGATTCTATCCCACTCACCGAGCATTTCAGCGCCATACTCTCGTTCTATATTTTTCATAAATTTGATTGCCGTTTTGTGTATTACCAGGCAGGTCCTCTCAATTTCAGAATGAAGATTTACAGGAATATAAAGAGCTTTATTTCTTAGAGTGAGCTTTATTTCATCGTATTTATCTGCTACATACAGTCGCTTCTCTTCTTTCTCGTTGCCCGTTCGATTTTGGATAACGGTCGTATAATTATTAAGGGCATCGAAAAAAAACCATAATTGTGAGTGAAGCTCTTCAACTGTGCTAGCTTGCTTTTCCTGCAACGATGATAGTTTTATATTGTGTTTCAGCTCATTTAACTTGAGCTCAGCTTTGAGTCTGTCTCTTGATCAGATCTTGATCCCCGAAGCCATCATCTCTTTGGCGGCAATAAAGCCGTCCAGTTTACTTTGCAGTGTTTGCCAGCCTTCCCAGAGTGAGCTCCAGCCTGCAATCCCTGTTC
>NZ_JAACGC010000210.1:0-711 GCF_029237385.1 Aeromonas sp. 1HA1 | reverse complement strand
TTGGCGAGGCCGATACCCTGGAAAAGCTCGAAGCCCTGCTGCCATGGAACGTCCCGCTGGAGCCGATTGCAAAAAAAGTGGCGCAATACGGTAAAGGCAAGTAGGTCGATTTAACGGCGCTTACAATAAACATCACATATTATTGGGCGGTGGTCAGGTACCACACCAAATAGCTGGAAACAATCCCAGTAAAAAGACCAACTGTAATGCCCTCAAATAATCCCCGCCCGCGACCTTTTGCTGATGCCCGAGATAACATACGGGCAAAAGCCTCTTCAGGTACTTTGATAAGTTCTTCTGCGACAACTCGGTCCTCACGCAATTGGCTAACTTCCAATTCTAGATCTGCCGCCTCTTGTTTAGAGGTAAGTGCACTTCTTTGTAACTCTGAAACAGCCAGCAAAACCTCGCCAAGGTCTTCTTGAATCTTGGTAAGTTTCTGCAAACGCTCATCGACTGTCGGCTCAGGCTTGAGGAGCTTAGATAAGCCCTCTAATCCATACATGCGCAAAAAATGCTCGGCAATACGAGTGGCAATGATTTCAATAGGTAGCGACATAACACCCCCTCATTCCTAAAGTTTTAAGTAAGCGCCCCTGAATCAGCACCTGTTTTTACTGAGATCACCTCGGCACACTGAAACCCATCGTATCTACGTTGGGATTTCCGCTATGACCACTCAAGAACGCGTTGATTTTTGGCAGCGCCAGA
>NZ_JAACGC010000209.1:0-721 GCF_029237385.1 Aeromonas sp. 1HA1 | reverse complement strand
AAAAACTGAGCAAAAACAGCATCAATAGACATGAAGGCACTCCTGAAAAAGGAGCATAAGATCACAGCTGGATCGCAGGGTCAAACCTATTTTTCTTGGTCAAAAAACGTTCGCGATCTTGCCCTGGTTCACTGCCCTCGTTGCCACTCCGACCGCATATATCGCCACGGTAAGACCCTTGCCTGTCCCCACGTTTTTCAGCTCACTTATATGACGCGCGTAAAATCCTGGCGTTAAAGCGAAGATTGTCGAGATGGTGTTCAACGGCTCAGGTGCCCGTGACACCGCTCGCGTCCTCAACATTGGTATTAACACCGTCCTGCGCACCTTAAAAACTCGCACCAAGGCACGTAACTACCGAAAAGGTTGTGTTGGATAATGTGTCGCTTATTGGTGAACTGGATGAGTAATAGGCCTATATTGGCAATAAAAAACATCGACATTGGATTTTTTATACCTTTGATACCCAAAGAACATGTGTTGTTGCCTACACCCAGGCCAGCGTAGCGATGACACATGCCGTCGATTGTTGAGCCTGTTGGCTCCCTTCCAACTTGGCTTTATCACCAGTGATGACTGGGGAAGCAACGCCAGAGCCTGACTCTTATACACAAATATTGTGAACTGATTGGCACTTTTCCCGATTTCCAGGATCTGATCTCCTATGTGACTCCCGAACATGGTAACGATCATGCTAACTTTTGCTCTTCATCGTGCGGCC
>NZ_JAACGC010000208.1:0-722 GCF_029237385.1 Aeromonas sp. 1HA1 | reverse complement strand
GGCCGCACGATGAAGAGCAAAAGTTAGCATGATCGTTACCATGTTCGGGAGTCACATAGGAGATCAGATCCTGGAAATCGGGAAAAGTGCCAATCAGTTCACAATATTTGTGTATAAGAGTCAGCTCTTGATGTGATCGTAACATTTCGACTTTGTTCTGAGGTGACACTTGTGGTGAGCGTAGGCTGCTTCGCCGTAACACTTAGTGTTGCATTATAAGTGACTTTATTCCCCTGGCTAATACTGCTTTCAGGATTGATATTTTCAGGGAACGAATTGAATATACGGGCTCTTGCTTTAGATGGTGAATTTTTGTCTGATTTAACAGTGAAGGTTGCTGTCTCAATAATTGGAGCACTCATGAACTCAGTGCTACTATATTTTTCTTTGTTTTTAATTGTTCTGATGGCCTCATGGTTGAGCGTGATCCCACGGCCTTGAGTTTCTTTACCAATGCTAACCCTTACGAATTTACCATTATTAGACATCCCAGATTTCTCAGAGCTTGCTAGCGATACCAAGAATATTAAATCGATATCTCTGTCTTTACAGGTGGATATGGTACTACCATCCCAGTTAACTCCACAGGTTGAGTTCTGTCTCTTGATCAGATCTTGATCCCCGAAGCCATCATCTCTTTGGCGGCAATAAAGCCGTCCAGTTTACTTTGCAGTGTTTGCCAGCCTTCCCAGAGTGAGCTCCAGCCTGCAATCCCTGTTCGC
>NZ_JAACGC010000207.1:0-734 GCF_029237385.1 Aeromonas sp. 1HA1 | reverse complement strand
TTGGCGAGGCCGATACCCTGGAAAAGCTCGAAGCCCTGCTGCCATGGAACGTCCCGCTGGAGCCGATTGCAAAAAAAGTGGCGCAATACGGTAAAGGCAAGTAGGTCGATTTAACGGCGCTTACGATAGACGGGTTCGATGACCTCCAGCATCCTTGACCATGGGAGCAAAGCGTCCATGCGAGCCAAGAATATCTCTTTGCGGGTTTTGCGGCGTTTGCCATTGAACTCGCTATCCGCGAAGGTGAGCTGGTGACTCATGCTGAACCTCATACCTGATGCCAAGTGGGATTCATGATCTCACATCAGGGACTTGTTCGCACCTTCCTTAGCGCACAGACAGCAAGATGATATGACAGTAAATTGGAGTGTAACAAGCCAGCCAATAAAATGTAGGCTGCTTTGTTAGAGAAAGGCGAATGCATATTTTGTGGTTCATAGTACGCGCTTGCTATGCAAACGTTAGTATTCATAGATACGATTTTTAATGACTCATGCATTCCTGTTTTCGTAATTAGAATGTTTAACCTTATTTGGAGAAGACCTTAAATGAAAACTACAAATCGATTTTCAATTTTATTGGCTATTGCCGTTCTGATGACTGCGGTAGGCCTGTCTCTTGATCAGATCTTGATCCCCGAAGCCATCATCTCTTTGGCGGCAATAAAGCCGTCCAGTTTACTTTGCAGTGTTTGCCAGCCTTCCCAGAGTGAGCTCCAGCCTGCAATCCCTGTT
>NZ_JAACGC010000206.1:0-746 GCF_029237385.1 Aeromonas sp. 1HA1 | reverse complement strand
CCTCTGAACCGACACCATCAGGCACCATCGAGATACGACTGGGGCGGGCAATGGTCGTCATTGATGGCACCGTCGATACCAATGCATTACGAATGATCCTGGAGACCCTGCGCGTATGATCAATCCTCCTGCGGGAACCCGTATCTGGATCGTGGCCGGTATCACAGACATGAGAAACGGCTTCAATGGGTTAGCCTCGAAAGTGCAAATGACGTTGAAGGATGATCCCATGTCGGGGCATGTCTTTATCTTCAGGGGCCGCAACGGGAGTCAAGTTAAGCTCCTCTGGTCTACCGGTGATGGTCTGTGTCTGCTGACAAAAAGGCTGGAACGTGGTCGGTTCGCCTGGCCATCGGCTCGGGACGGCAAAGTCTTTTTAACGCCAGCACAGCTCGCCATGCTGCTGGAGGGGATAGACTGGCGCCATCCAAAGCGCCTGGCTAACTCATTGACCATGTTGTAAAAAGTGATCCCCCATGTAAGATGCATGGGTATGGAAAAATCACTAGCCGACGAAATCCTGCGACTGAAACGACTCCTGGCCGAACAGGAGTCACTCAATCGTGTTTTGCATGCAAGGTTGGAAGAGCGGGAGCGCGAAATTGAGCGTCTGCTTGCGCAACTCGACAAGCTGCGGCGTATGTATTTTGGCAGCCAGTCCGAGAAACTCGCTCGTCGTATCGCTCAGACCGAAGCGCAACTGCAAATACTCCAGCAGGAGAGTGATACCTTCACCGGTCGGGTCG
>NZ_JAACGC010000205.1:0-753 GCF_029237385.1 Aeromonas sp. 1HA1 | reverse complement strand
CGAACAGGGATTGCAGGCTGGAGCTCACTCTGGGAAGGCTGGCAAACACTGCAAAGTAAACTGGACGGCTTTATTGCCGCCAAAGAGATGATGGCTTCGGGGATCAAGATCTGATCAAGAGACAGGGGTGGGGGCGGGGAATAAGATGACTATGTTTTATTAGTTCGCTATTACCAGTTTTTATTCTGACTTGGCATCAACTTGCGATGTGAAATCGGTGTTAAATCGAAGTGTTTCCATTTTATTGATTAAATTTAAACTTATCGATAAGTGATCTTCTTCCTTGATGTTTGTCTTGTAAAAAGCAACTTAAATAGCATTTTTAGCTGTTTTTATGGTGTGTTGTGTTTCTGTTCAGGCCGGCTGTTTGGCGGAGTTCAAGCCTGTGTCTATAGAGAGAGTAAATGAGCGGATTTTTAATTAACAATATGTTTTATATCAGTTTTTGTTTTTAGGTCTCTTTTTTTATTATTTTAATTTAAAATTTAAACGATGGTTGAGTTGTGCGGTGAGTAGTGTTTTATCTTGAAGTTGGGTTTTTCATAAAAAATTCACAATAAATTCTGCTATATGCCAAAAGCAGATGTTACCCCCTTCGTTCTACTTGATTTTTGTTGCAGAGCTTTTACAGCTGTCTCTTGATCAGATCTTGATCCCCGAAGCCATCATCTCTTTGGCGGCAATAAAGCCGTCCAGTTTACTTTGCAGTGTTTGCCAGCCTTCCCAGAGTGAGCTCCAGCCTGCAATCCCTGT
>NZ_JAACGC010000204.1:0-755 GCF_029237385.1 Aeromonas sp. 1HA1 | reverse complement strand
ATTTTCGGGCGTCTGGATGATGCCAGCACGCTGCCCCACATCCCTCCTACCTCAAAGCCCCCTGCCCTGTTCGATTGTGGCAGGGGGCCTAGTCTTCAACATAACCACTGATCACATTATGCGCGGTTAGGTCATGCCCGTGGCTAGGGGCCAGGAACACCGCAGCCACAAGGGCTACAGCCGTGCCGGCTCCTTTGGTGTAGTTCGACAGTATGTTGTACCAGGCCTTTTTCAGCTCGGGATCGGTTGCTCTGACGGCGGCCAGACTTAACAGCACTTCCTGCACGTCCAGGCCGATATCCTCGGCAATCTTTTTTGCCGTTGTATCAGTGAGTTGTACCTTGCCCGTGGTCAGGCTGGAGATGTGCGACTTGGTAAAACCTAGCTCAGCGGCGACTTGCTGGTACTGGCTGAATTTTTTGGCCCTCATATAGGCCTGAATCAGTGCTTTAGAGTCCATTTGACTGTCTCCTGACTTTTTCGACTGGGCATATAACACACCTATTAGGGCTAAAAGTCACCCGTTGTTAGTTAGATTTAGTTCTGATTCAATCTGGTCAGTTCATAATAAATCTGACTAACACATGACCCACTCTAGCCCACAAAATCCCGATTTGCCTGCGCTCACTGAGCGCAAGGTCTATTGGCAGGCAGAACCGACCGGCGATCTCTCCGCCTGTGTGGCGGGTCAGGTTGAGATGTTCCGAGACCTGCATGAGATGCGGATCTATCTGTCCATGACCTATCCCGATACG
>NZ_JAACGC010000203.1:0-770 GCF_029237385.1 Aeromonas sp. 1HA1 | reverse complement strand
AACACTTCTTGGGTGTTGTATGGTTAAGCCTCACGGGTAATTAGTATGGGTTAGCTCAACACATCACTGCGCTTACACACCCCACCTATCAACGTTGTGGTCTCCAACGGCCCTTTAGGACCCTCAAGGGGTCAGGGATGACTCATCTCAGGGCTCGCTTCCCGCTTAGATGCTTTCAGCGGTTATCGATTCCGAACTTAGCTACCGGGCAGTGCCACTGGCGTGACAACCCGAACACCAGAGGTTCGTTCACTCCGGTCCTCTCGTACTAGGAGCAACTCCCTTCAATCATCCAACGCCCACGGCAGATAGGGACCGAACTGTCTCACGACGTTCTGAACCCAGCTCGCGTACCACTTTAAATGGCGAACAGCCATACCCTTGGGACCGACTTCAGCCCCAGGATGTGATGAGCCGACATCGAGGTGCCAAACACCGCCGTCGATATGAACTCTTGGGCGGTATCAGCCTGTTATCCCCGGAGTACCTTTTATCCGTTGAGCGATGGCCCTTCCATTCAGAACCACCGGATCACTATGACCTACTTTCGTACCTGCTCGACCTGTCCGTCTCGCAGTTAAGCTGGCTTATGCCATTGCACTAACCTCCTGATGTCCGACCAGGATTAGCCAACCTTCGTGCTCCTCCGTTACTCTTTGGGAGGAGACCGCCCCAGTCAAACTACCCACCAGGCACTGTCCGCGAGCCCGATTCAGGGCCCTGCGTTAGAACATCAAACATACAAGGGTGGTATTTCAAGGACGGCTCCA
>NZ_JAACGC010000202.1:0-780 GCF_029237385.1 Aeromonas sp. 1HA1 | reverse complement strand
CAGCCAGTTCCCGCAGCTGCAGAGCCTGCGCTTTGGGGAGAGTGACATCGTCTCGGGGCTGGCCATCCCGCGCCTTGGCAAACTGGTGGTGACCCTGCATGACTAATCCAACCCCGCTTGAACACGATCTGCAGGCGCCGGTGCTGCCGGATGCCAGCGCCCCCTGGTGGGAAGACGGTTACACCATCAGCCCCGCCCACGCTGAGCCCGGATTTCTGGCCCGGGGCATCAACGCCTTCTGGCAGCGGCTCAAGGGGTGGCTACTGCTGCCACTAGCCCAGCAAGACCCGCTGACCTGCTCCGAATCCCTGCTCTCCTTGCTTGCCTGGGAGCGGGACATCGCCCGCTTTAATGGCGAGCCGCTGCCGCTCTTTCGCAAACGGGTCAGGTTCGCCTTTGTGAACGCCCGGGACGCCGGCGAGGTGGCGGGCTTTAAGCGCATCTTCGAGCGCCTTGATATCGGCTGGTGCGACATTCACGAACGCCAGGCCGGCACACCCTGGGACGTTATCACCATCGAGGTGACCGACAGCGCCATCGCCGCCAACCAGCAACTGATGGAAACCCTCATTCAACACTATGGCCGCACCTGCCGCCGCTACCGCTTTCAGGTGGTGTACCCGGTCACCGGCACCTTGCGCACCGGTCGCATTGACATGAGCCAGCAGGTATTCGGCGCAACCCTCAAGAGGACAGCATGAGCCAAATCATTACCAACGCCTTCTCCCGCTACTGGCAGGAGTGCCTCGCCACCCAGGCACCGGTGGTGCTCGATGAGTT
>NZ_JAACGC010000201.1:0-788 GCF_029237385.1 Aeromonas sp. 1HA1 | reverse complement strand
AGGGATTTGCGCTGCTGACGTTGGTAGCGAACAACGTGAAATTCAAGGACGGAGTAAAGGTGCTGGAGGAGTCAGACAGGAGTGCCGCCTGACCGACGCCATACACCAGATTTGACAATAGCTCCATCTCGATACCACCGAAGCCAACGGCCGATGGTCGAGCGAGCAGCGCCGGTAAGGTGATGAATATCAGTGATCGTGTGTCCTTCATGTAACAGCAAGATTGCCATCAAGCGACGAGCATGCCCTTTATCACGCGTGGCATGGATGATTTTGTGAATGCGGCGCCGTTGTGATCGTGGCAGGGGTGGTAGGATAGGCATCAACTCAGTCCTTTGGGCGTGGCTTTTTTTGTTTGGCGACTAATGAGATCGCACAAACTGGACTGAGTTCCCTTCCTCCGGTGATCTACTATTCGGAACAGCTATTTAGTGTTTTTATTTTAAATTGTGACACCCATTATAAAATTGCCAATATCTTAAAAAAATAATGATTCCATAGATATAGTGGTAATGACTCCAATTTGTTTAGTAGACATAATGGAACCTTTTGGCGCCGTTCCATTTACGTATGAGTGGCCCGATTGCCAAGTGGGGCTCATAATTTCACATCAGGGACTTGTTCGAGCTCTCCATAATATTTTTGACCTCACCTGCAATTATTCCTGACTCTTATACACAAATATTGTGAACTGATTGGCACTTTTCCCGATTTCCAGGATCTGATCTCCTATGTGACTCCCGAACATGGTAACGATCATGCTAACTTTTGCTCTTCATCGTGCGGCC
>NZ_JAACGC010000200.1:0-799 GCF_029237385.1 Aeromonas sp. 1HA1 | reverse complement strand
ACGGGGTGCGCTGCACCTTACTGGTCTTACGGCTGTCAGCTTGGGCACCACTACCGTCCGAGAGAGCCCACTGCTACATCGAACGCAAAAACGCGCGGGTCGCTGTGCGCTGGTTCGATACCCATTGCCACCTTAACGCCATCATTCGGAGCCATCACCATGCCTATGCCCATGCACACAACTGAGCTGCAATCTACCTACCTTCTCAACAAAGAAACCTGTGCCCGTATGCGTCAGCTGCGTGAGGCCATGGGGTTGAGTCGTCCCAAGTTCGCCGTGAAGTTGGGGATCCCACCAACCACCTTGAAAAACTACGAGCTCGGCTATCGCGAGATCGGCGGTTACCTCCTTTTACAGATCGCCAACCACGGCGAACTCAAAGAGCACATCACATGGCTGATGACCGGCACTGATGCAGCTCAACTTATTCTCACCGCTGACACCGTCAGGCAGCGAAATTAATAAGCCGCCACACCAGGCCGGTTCGCCGGCCTTATCGCTGAGCCTCTATGGCCGGGGGCTCATCAATAAGCCACGCAAGGAGACACCATGGAAATTTCAGGACTTTCAGCAGCAATCTGCAAGACGGCAAACGCCATCCTCAGTGCGCACCAACCATCGCAGCCAGCTATCCAGGAGTTCTGCATTACCAGTGCCTTGGGCGCCCTGGTTGATCTGTCCACTGACTATGGCCTAGCCGATACCCGCCGCCACCTCCTGGACAGGATGAGCAAGATAAAGCGTGGGCAGCATGCCCGTCCCATCGATGAGGAGGTGATGCTATGACAGTTGCTGACAA
>NZ_JAACGC010000199.1:0-810 GCF_029237385.1 Aeromonas sp. 1HA1 | reverse complement strand
GAGTTATGGTGATTTCTGGTGTATGGGGGAGATAGAGAAGGTGGCGTATCCTGCTGATTGATTCCCGCGAAGAATCTCAATTAACAGAGGTGATACGCCATGACCAATTCTACCCTCAGAGTCCTGCCACCACCAGAGACCGAATCAACAGATCCGCTCACGGACCTGCTGCGCGCAGGCGCCAGAGACCTGATTGCCCAAGCAGTGGAAACAGAGCTCAAAGCCCTGCTCGAGCACCACGCTCAGCGCAAGCTCCCCGATGGCCGCCAAGCTGTGGTGCGCAACGGCTTTTTGCCTGAACGCACCATCCAGACCGGGATCGGCGATGTCGAGATTAAAGTGCCCAAGGTGCGCGACAGAAGTGGCTCAGGGATCTGTTTCAACAGCTCGCTGCTACCGCCCTATCTCAAGCGTTCCAGCAGCATCGAAGAACTGCTGCCCTGGCTGTACCTGCGGGGGATTTCCACTGGGGACTATCAGGAGGCGCTGGGCGCGTTGCTCGGTGACAAGGCCAAGGGGTTGTCGGCCAATACCATCAGTCGCCTGAAACAGCACTGGAGTGATGAGCATCGGGAGTGGAGCCAGCGGGACCTGAGCCAGAAGCGGTATGTGTACTTTTGGGCGGACGGCATATACAGCAACGTGCGTATGGGTGAGCGGCTTTGCTTGCTGGTGCTCATCGGCGTGACAGAGCATGGCCATAAGGAACTGGTGGCGGTCGAGGATGGCCTGAGGGAGTCGGAAGCCAGCTGGACAGAGCTCCTGATGGGACTGCGAGCCAGAGGGCTGGACAAGGGTCCCAAGCTTGCC
>NZ_JAACGC010000198.1:0-822 GCF_029237385.1 Aeromonas sp. 1HA1 | reverse complement strand
TCTTACCGACTTCTCACAGCTTATCGCAGGTTAGTACGTCCTTCATCGCCTCTGACTGCCAAGGCATCCACCATGTACGCTTAGTCACTTAACCATACAACCCCAAGAAGTGTCGTCGAAACAACGCTTGCTTGTTGAAGTACAACAAGGACCAAAATAAATTTTGGTTTTCGCCAAGAAGTTTCCAAAGCACTTGTAACAAATGTTTGAGAACTACTTTTTAAATCAGCTTTCCAGATTGTTAAAGAGCATGTTTGCAACAGCATTCACTTATAAAGTGCGCTGAAGAAAACAGACATAAACATGTAATGCTTATGTCTGCATTCTTGTTAGCAAGAGAGAAGTGGCGTCCCCTAGGGGATTCGAACCCCTGTTACCGCCGTGAAAGGGCGGTGTCCTAGGCCTCTAGACGAAGGGGACGAAAATCATGCTTTGCGAAGTAAACTTCGCAATGATTTTCGTAAAGGCAACGTGCCGAGCCGGCGAGGCCGAGCGACATGTCGTCTTTAGCGCAGCTCGTTGTTATCGCTAACTCTGAATTGGGTAACCGCTTTCGCCGTTATTCACATCCCAACCCAACGAACGGGCTTCTCTCGCTTGGCCTTTCGACCAAACAAGCACTGACGCATCGCTGCATCAGGTCTTTGCTCTAACTACTTTGAATCAAGGCAATCTGTGTGAACACTCAACAACTTCGACATCTTAAGGTAAGGAGGTGATCCAACCCCAGGTTCCCCTAGGGTTACCTTGTTACGACTTCACCCCAGTCATGAATCACACCGTGGTAAACGCCCTCCCGAAGGTTAAGCTATCTACTTCTGG
>NZ_JAACGC010000197.1:0-860 GCF_029237385.1 Aeromonas sp. 1HA1 | reverse complement strand
GAACAGGGATTGCAGGCTGGAGCTCACTCTGGGAAGGCTGGCAAACACTGCAAAGTAAACTGGACGGCTTTATTGCCGCCAAAGAGATGATGGCTTCGGGGATCAAGATCTGATCAAGAGACAGCACCAAAGCATTGAATGTAAAACCAACCTAATAACTCTAGCCCCTGATAGGACAAGACTTGTAGCATCAGCAACGAACTAATTCATTCCAATTACCCGTCAGAAATTATCCCTAGCGAAGATTTATTTTCTCTTCAATCCACAACTCTATTTCAGAGCTAACCCAAGCAACAGATCTTGGGCCGATCTTGACTGACGCTGGAAATTTCCCGTCATTCATCTGACGATAAACTGATGCCTTAGAGAGTGATGTCATTACGATGACATCCTTCAATTTAAGTAACTTCATGATGAGCTCCTTTTGTCGTCCATACAAGGAGTCCCTCACGTAAAAAACATATATCATAAAAACGAAACAAATAAGTATTAAATTTTTATTGTGCGCACGCTAAACATCGTAATCTGTAGCATACACACCTCTATGAAACTGGTGTTTACACACATGGATAAGCAATGAACATGCGATTGGTGATCTTATATACACGTGTTTAAAGCATTATCATGAACTGGATACTGTTTACCCTTATAGATAGCTGCACACTGAATGTTGAAGTTGGCATGGCTCTTCAATATTGAACCCGCCCCTTCTCATCTCGTCCGACTGTAGCAGCTGACTCTTATACACAAATATTGTGAACTGATTGGCACTTTTCCCGATTTCCAGGATCTGATCTCCTATGTGACTCCCGAACATGGTAACGATCATGCTAACTTTTGCTCTTCATCGTGCGGCCGAT
>NZ_JAACGC010000196.1:0-888 GCF_029237385.1 Aeromonas sp. 1HA1 | reverse complement strand
GAACAGGGATTGCAGGCTGGAGCTCACTCTGGGAAGGCTGGCAAACACTGCAAAGTAAACTGGACGGCTTTATTGCCGCCAAAGAGATGATGGCTTCGGGGATCAAGATCTGATCAAGAGACAGCTGCTACGCTCTTTCGTGAGTGTTGTACAATGTGGCAGCATTAACCGAGCCGCAATATTGCAAGGAAAAACACAGCCAGCGCTTAGCCAACAAATTCAGCGTTTAGAGCAACAGTTAGGCCATGCATTGCTGCTTCGTTCCAACAGGGGCATCCGTTTAAGTACAGAGGGGGAGGCGTTATTACCTTATGCAGAACGCATTTTAAGTCTAACAGACCAAATGAGTCTAAAACCTGCATCACAAGGCAAGCAGCATTGCAGTATTGGTTTGGTTGAAGATCTTGTGAGTCATCACTTTACCCGCGTACTCGCCGACTTTGCTTGTGTGCATCCTGGATTAAGCCTGCGTGTTGAGGTTGCTAACAAACAGTCACTCTTTGCAGCGTTTGAACGTGGTGAGTTGGATGTTTTGGTCAGCATGCCAATGACCAATGCACCAGCACCAATTCAGGAATTTAGTTTTCCACTTCATTGGTTTGCAGAACATGGGTTTGAACATCAAGGTGAGTCGTTACCTTTAGTTATGTTTAGCCAACCTTGCTCATGGCGTAATCGTATATTAGAGGCTTTAAATAGAGAAAATATTCCTTGGCATATAGTATTTGAGAGCAGTAGCCTTGCAGCGTTACAAGCTGCTACAGCTGTCTCTTGATCAGATCTTGATCCCCGAAGCCATCATCTCTTTGGCGGCAATAAAGCCGTCCAGTTTACTTTGCAGTGTTTGCCAGCCTTCCCAGAGTGAGCTCCAGCCTGCAATCCCTGTTC
>NZ_JAACGC010000195.1:0-898 GCF_029237385.1 Aeromonas sp. 1HA1 | reverse complement strand
AAAGCGAGCATCAGACGGAAGCAAAAGATTGCAGGAATGAGCAGTGAATACCTGGAAAAGGTACTCAATGCTGGCCTCAACAAATTGGGTGAATTTTAACAATATGTTCACGCTCTCGCCCTGCCCAAGTAGTGCCATTAGACATGACTCAGCAGACATTCTTGGCTCGCTGTAAAAGCTTACATGAAGTATGGCAGCGTATTCCAAACGGTTACCTAAAGTTATTATTGGAAAATGCAGGGTGCCCTCGTGCATCAGTCAAAGATCTCGGTAGTTTAAAACTACTACAGGCACTTCTGAACATAATAGAGATGTTAAATGTTCATGAAGAAGCAAGCTATGCTTTTACCTCGACCGAAGAGCCTGAGGGCTGGAACAATCGCAACAAAACTCTTGAGCCCTTATTTTTAAATAATGACCTCAGGATTGCTGATGCGCATGAAACTGTTAAAAACAGCCTTGACACATTACAGCAACTCGGCTTCGACACAGCAAATGTCAACGCAGGTTATGGGAAAGCTTTAGATTTTGTCATGGATGGCGTTATTTCTTCCATAGAATCCATAGCTTCAAACCTTGATAGGATCCTTAGCCGTAAGTGAATATCTAGATTGTGGTTCCAGCAATAAACTAGCACCGGCCTCAGTCGCGTGTCTTGGTACCCTAGCTCTATGTCCGCAAAACCGAGTCATCAATTTTTTATGGTGTAATATAAGCATGTCATACTCATTATTAGATAACGCAAAATACTCATCATGGAAAGAAACTCATAACGTAAGCGCCCCTGAATCAGCACCTGTTTTTACTGAGATCACCTCGGCACACTGAAACCCATCGTATCTACGTTGGGATTTCCGCTATGACCACTCAAGAACGCGTTGATTTTTGGCAGCGCCAG
>NZ_JAACGC010000194.1:0-916 GCF_029237385.1 Aeromonas sp. 1HA1 | reverse complement strand
GATTGGCGAGGCCGATACCCTGGAAAAGCTCGAAGCCCTGCTGCCATGGAACGTCCCGCTGGAGCCGATTGCAAAAAAAGTGGCGCAATACGGTAAAGGCAAGTAGGTCGATTTAACGGCGCTTACCCGCAATAAGCGGACTAAAATAGTTGGTTATAATGTGTAGCGAAGCGGAACCTAACCAACTGTTTTAGTTCCGTTTAATTGCCTTGTTATATGCCAGCTTGAACAATATCTTGCTTGCACTTTTGCCATGCAACAATGTGATCCATATTTAATTCATTTACAGGCTCTACATGAAGCTCATTGAATTGAATATGATTTATAACTTTTAGAGCCAAAATTGATGGGTTAAATGCGAAAGTTAATAGCGCAGAAAATTTATCTCGATGTTTTTCTAAAAGTGCATCTATTTTTTCTTTTCCAAATTTGTGTTCAAAAATAAAATCTTGATCATTAATTGGAATCATCATATGTAGCACCCCTTGTGCTGCGGGATGACTAAGTTGGCATAGTTCAGAATAACAATCATAAAAATCTGAGTTTGTTTCTTCATCTAACTTTTTAACATAGCGTGCGGCTGTTTCTGCTTTATGAGAATCAGGCGCAGATTCACCACTATTTAATCTTCTAGCATGGGAATAGTGGATAAGTTGATTTTCTAAATCTGTGCATATATAGAAAGTCGGGGATTTTTGATTAATGGAACTATTAATATTTTTTATGTTTTTTGAAAGAGTGGTGCATAAATTTGATAGAGAAAAATAACTGTCGGCTGCTGACTCAATAAGACCTGACTCTTATACACAAATATTGTGAACTGATTGGCACTTTTCCCGATTTCCAGGATCTGATCTCCTATGTGACTCCCGAACATGGTAACGATCATGCTAACTTTTGCTCTTCATCGTGCGGC
>NZ_JAACGC010000193.1:0-930 GCF_029237385.1 Aeromonas sp. 1HA1 | reverse complement strand
TTCGTGCTAATCGTGATAGCTCTAAGCCCAATAACATAGATGAAAAATGATACAACGCATTGATGTATCTCATATCTAGGGGCCTCCGGCCCCTTTGTTCTACCTACAAGCCTGACCGCGCATAATGTGATCAGTGGTTATGTTGAAGACTAGGCCCCCTGCCATAATCGAACAGGGCAGGGGGGCTTTGAGGTAGGAGGGATGTGGGGCAGCGTGCTGGCATCATCCAGACGCCCGAAAATCTTTAATATAACCCGTGTTATGCGCGACCTGGCGTCTGTGTATGTCACCAATAGAAAACCCCACAACTATGTGGGGTTTTTTACGTTCAATCTCTGCCTTTGTCCTTTAGGTACTTCCTGTAATCATCTTCAGAGATACATTCGAGCCCCTTTAGGATTAGCAGCTTTAGGATCTCGGTGTCCTTTAGGCTGGTTCTGGTGGCGATCACGGCCTTAACGGTTTCCGATTCAACGCGCCTCCATGTGCTGTCGTCAATGTGTTTGGATGGCATTTTTTGCTCCTTTTTGACTCACTCCCAGATTCTAACAAAATGAGTTAAGAGAATAATGTTTTCTTGACTTCTAAGAACTCAGGATGCAAGATTTGCCCGAAATCTTATTTCTTAGAAAATGTGTTTTCAGATTCAGGGGCAAGGGATGGGCGATTTTTCAGCCGTAGTTAAGCCAGAGCGCAATGTGTATTGGCAGCATGAGCCCACGGGCGAGTTTTCTGCCTGCGTTGCTGGTCAGGTTGAGTTCTTCCGCGATCTCCCCCAGCTTGGTCGTTATCTCTCACATACTTACCCAGATTTCGATTTTGTACCTGTCGAAGTCACCGATGCCACTTGGCGCGGCTTCTATGATCAGGGGGTCTTCTTTGATGACTGGTCATAACGCCAAAACCAAGATCGATTTCCTGTCCTTCACC
>NZ_JAACGC010000192.1:0-944 GCF_029237385.1 Aeromonas sp. 1HA1 | reverse complement strand
ACAGGGATTGCAGGCTGGAGCTCACTCTGGGAAGGCTGGCAAACACTGCAAAGTAAACTGGACGGCTTTATTGCCGCCAAAGAGATGATGGCTTCGGGGATCAAGATCTGATCAAGAGACAGGTTCATACCCTTGCTCGTCACGCCTTGAGATCGCCCGCTCCTGGCCCAGAATGAAGCCTGACGGATGAGGGTGGATTCTTGCACAAGATTGAGGGTATGCTGGAGTGAGTGCGATCAACAGGTCGTCACTGAAAGCGTACTGAAGTCTACGATTCGGATGGCATGCTGGAACCTGGGTTCCAACTGTCTGGGTAACATTTTTGGAGTTTGATGATGAGTAACAAAGAACATCACAACGGCAAAGATGCCAAGAAAAAGCCGCAGTTGTCACTGAAAGAGAAACGCGAAGCCAAACGTCAGAAAGCAGATCTGAAAAACGGCAGCGCGATCAAGTAACGCTCCTCCACGCTGTCGTTCCTCCGGAGCCAGTATCAAGCCAGCCTGTCACAGGCTGGCTTTTATGTTTCTGGCTTGAAGCGTGGCGCCATAGGTATCGACGATCTTCTGATACCGGCCATCAGCCCGCATGGCGTTCAACTGGCGATCAAATCAGCGCTGGTGTACCGCTTGGCGAAAGGTAAAGTGATACTGGGTAGGGGCAAACCGATCATATTGCCTGACCCGGTCGGGGGCATAGATATCGGCGCCATATTTGCTGTCGGCCAATTGCACCAGATAGTGGTAAAACACCCGTTGTTCTTTTTCTCTATGGCGAGCCTGTGTCAATAACATGCAAAAAAAAGCCCCGAATCAACGTAAGCGTCCGGCCACTACCGTCTGGTGAATGGAGGCAGTTGTGGACAAAGTAGTTCCCACTAAAAAGTAGTGGGAACCAAAAATGGTGTACACCAATAGCCGTACCAATAGCAGCCGTAAAGGCAG
>NZ_JAACGC010000191.1:0-963 GCF_029237385.1 Aeromonas sp. 1HA1 | reverse complement strand
TTGGCGAGGCCGATACCCTGGAAAAGCTCGAAGCCCTGCTGCCATGGAACGTCCCGCTGGAGCCGATTGCAAAAAAAGTGGCGCAATACGGTAAAGGCAAGTAGGTCGATTTAACGGCGCTTACTGATAACCCGGGCGCTAGCGCAGATCTGTCATTCCGCACCTGATTTTGGCTTTTTCAGTGCTTGACGGCGATCGGTCATTCTGATCTATTACTCTCTTTTGGAAAAATGGGCCCCCCATCTTTCTGAGCACGGCATATGGTTCTCAACATGCTACGAGCAGAAGAAACGAAGATAAGCATTCCGATGAAACAGAAACGCTGCATGATGAATCCGGCATTTTTAGAGCGGGTTTTATTGGCTGGATTTGCCTCGGTGGCTAATTAACGAGCATTCATGCGGATGCCCTGGTGGGAGATGGGCGATAATATGCCGCCCATCTAGCTTTAACGAACCTTGCTAAAAATTAGCAATATAAGACTGACACATACCAAAAATCCCCAAATAGCAGCAATGTAGACTGTATTGGTAGCATCCATAACACTGCCCATTATTGCTTTGTGTTGTTCCAAAGTGATTGGCCCAGAAAGCAGAACACTTTCTTTCTCTGAAATATGACCAAATGACAAGGAAGCAAGGGCAAGCCAAACATAGTAGCCGAGACTCACAGTTATAATGGAAGCCCATCGAATGATGGTTTTAAATTTACTTGATAACATCAGACACTCCACCTAATACACCACCGACTGAACCGCCAGAGTATGGTGACAACTTACCCATAGCAGATGCGATCTCCGCCAAGGTACTCAGGAACGAATCATCATGTGCAGGTGATACCCTGTCTCTTGATCAGATCTTGATCCCCGAAGCCATCATCTCTTTGGCGGCAATAAAGCCGTCCAGTTTACTTTGCAGTGTTTGCCAGCCTTCCCAGAGTGAGCTCCAGCCTGCAATCCCTGTT
>NZ_JAACGC010000190.1:0-965 GCF_029237385.1 Aeromonas sp. 1HA1 | reverse complement strand
ATTGCATTTGTTTTCCCTTCTCATATATGCGAGC
This sequence comes from Aeromonas sp. 1HA1, assembly GCF_029237385.1. Lineage (NCBI taxonomy): Bacteria > Pseudomonadati > Pseudomonadota > Gammaproteobacteria > Aeromonadales > Aeromonadaceae > Aeromonas > Aeromonas sp. 1HA1. The sequence goes on along the minus strand of NZ_JAACGC010000190.1, from coordinate 931 downwards.
GCATTTACCATTGATCCGGCTGCCCACATAAAAAGAGCAACCTTTGGTCGGTGCCATGCCAAACCGCTTGGCGATGCCCTTGGATATTTCGGCGATCACAAACTCACCGGATTCTATTTTCATCCAGGAAGGGGCACGGCCCCGTTGCGGGTGAAACTCGCCAGCCTCAGCGGCAGTGATCGCGCCCTGGTAACTGATGTGGTCGCCGCTGTAATCGTCCAGGGCTAAATCCACGCGGGTGATCCGCACCGACGGGATGTGAGAGATAACGGAGTGCAGCGCGGGCAAGTCGAGGGCCGCACAACCCACGCCGGAAAAACTCACCATGCAGCCATGGTTAGCAGCGCCCCAACCAATCAGGCCACAGGGCAGGCCATCACACAGCAGATCGGCAGAATTGGCATAGCCATGCAGACCGGAGCGGCGAGGGCGCATAGTGAAACGTGGCTCAGGGATAGGAACCCCGATGCGGGCGTTCAGCTCTTCCAGCCATGTTTCCAACTCGGCGCAGCAAAGGGTGTCCAGGAACTGGACGCCGTAGCTGTCCACCAAGTCGTTGTACGCTTCCCAATACTTGGCACCCTCGACCACCTCAAACTCTGAAAACTTGAGCAGCTCAGCGCAAACGGCTTTGAGCTCTTTGCGCATGTCGGCCCGTGACTTGTAATTGGAATGCAGGGCATGCTCCATCATCTGGGTCATGGAAGGGGTAAAGACCGGGGCAGGGGACTTGGGCACCCCCTTGAGGCTCAACCGCTCGGTGGCCTTGTCGTACACCGGTGCCAGGGCAGCAGGGGCAGGGGCAACGCCCAACCGCTCAGCCTTGCCATAGAGCCGTTCAGTCACCTTGTCGAAGCGGGCGAGGGGGGCAAACCCCACCGGACGTTTCCACAGGTAGCGCAACCCCTCAATGGGCGGGGCAGACAATGCG
>NZ_JAACGC010000189.1:0-973 GCF_029237385.1 Aeromonas sp. 1HA1 | reverse complement strand
GGGGTCTACAAGGTGCAGCCCGGGGTGGCCTATGTGGGCGGCCTACGCGCCCAGCTCGATGAAGTCAAGAAGGTGACCCCCAGCGCCAAGCCGGTGGGGCTCTGGCTCGACATCTACCGGGCGGGCTCCCTGCTCGATGCCTGGGTGAATCACTTCACCCTGGCCCTGAGTGTGCCGGAGCTCACCGACTACCTGGACGCCAACGGCCATCAGCACCATGTGGCCAAGGTGGCCATCATCAATGCCAACGGCAGCGTCACCGACGTGCGCCGCAAGCGCACCATCGAGCTGGCCGGCGATGTCACCGGCAAGGGCATCCTGGAAGATGCCCAGGGCGTCACCATCGCAGTGGAAATCAAAGACGGCAGCCACCGCCACCAGTGGGCCGAGCTCGACCAGGTACCGGCCACCGCCAGCCGCTGGCCCAGTTGGGCAGAGGTGACCAGCAAGCCGGACCTGGCGGCGGGCAACCACACCCACCCGGGCACGCTGACCAATCCGATCCCGCTGGCCAAGGAAGACCTGAACACCCTCATCACCCCCAGCGTGTTTCGCCAGGATTCCGATGCCAATGCCGCGGCCTCGCTGAACTACCCAGAGCCTAAAGCCGGCTCCCTGACAGTGACCGCTGGCGCCGGGGTGCAGCAGCGTTACCACGTCTACAACACCTCCCGGATCTACACTCGCGCCCAGTACAACACCGGGGCTTTCACCCCCTGGGCCAGAGACTACAACACCCAGAACAAGCCGACAGCGGCGGAGGTGGGGCTTGGGCTGGTTGTCAACAAAGGGTGGAGTGCTGGGCCGGTTGCCGATACTTATGCGGTGCGGGATACGGCAGCCCAACTGCATGCTAGTACAATCAGAACCACCATCGCTAATGAGGCCAGCATTGCCGGAGCCATTGCATTTCGCGTCAATGCTGGCGGCGATAACTATCTACGCTATTGCAGCAATATAGGTGCAGTGCGGG
>NZ_JAACGC010000188.1:0-992 GCF_029237385.1 Aeromonas sp. 1HA1 | reverse complement strand
TGATGTCTTTTGCCAGCTCAGCGGCGAGTGCTTTGAGTTTGTCTTGGTCCATTTGCTTACCCACGAAGGTATCCTTTTGAAAAAGTTACTTATTCGTGGGCGGTTACACAATTGGATTTACAGGCTCTCTGTTGTTGAACATTGAACTGCTTTTCAAACTCTACAGCCAAGAGTTGTAAAGAGGAAAAAGAAAAGGGGACGGCAGTTGCCGTCCCCTCAAGTCATCTAGTCCAGTCCATGAACTGCAACGCTCCCTGCAATCCCTGACTTTATCCTAATCCTTCGGAATATCCCCTTCCCAATCCGTTGAGGTGTCCTGTGGCCATCCTAGCCTGGCAATCGATCCTGATTGCTGCACTCTCTCCATCCTGGAGGTGTCCGTTACCACATTCTGTGGTGTTCCTTGCGTCGTCCTGACAGATAACCATCCTAGCTATCTCGCTTCATCCTGAAGCTGTCCTACTCGCATCGGGCGAGGTCCTGTTCTTCCTGAAGAGTAGTAATCCGTACCGCTCTGCCTCATCCTGAGGTGTCCTTGGCCACGTCCTGTGGATTATTCCCTGCTTATGCGCTGTTCCTGCATCCTGCCGAACCAGCTCCATCCCTGTGACGCCCATATTAAGGGAACCCCACAGAGGAACAAGGGCGGTTGGGCGGTTATCAGTATGAGCCAGCTTGATCAAACCTAGTCATTAACAATGTAAATATATATATATCATCAACTTAGTTTGTTTCATTGGAAAGCGTGTAGATTCAAAGACGCCTTCGCGTACGGGTCAACACAGCGGCCTCTTACAGCAGTGATGGCGGATCTCTCACACGCAAAAACTGGGGGAAAACGAGGGTACAAAGGGGTTCAATTCAGGAGCTATTGTCAAATCTGGTGTATGGAGTCGGTCAGGCGGCATTCCTGTCTGACTCATCCAGCACCTGTACTCCGTCCTTGAATTTCACGTTGTTTACCACCAACGTCAGCAGCACAAATCCCTTGA
>NZ_JAACGC010000187.1:0-1014 GCF_029237385.1 Aeromonas sp. 1HA1 | reverse complement strand
CAAATCGATGAAGAATTTGCCTGGCGGCCATAGCGCCGTGGAACCACCTGATCCCATGCCGAACTCAGAAGTGAAACGCGGTAGCGCCGATGGTAGTGTGGCATTCGCCATGCGAGAGTAGGACACTCCCAGGCACCCAACATTGAAAGCCCGCTCATCCGAGCGGGCTTTTTTATTGGCTGAAATTCAACTGCTGGGCTGCAATGGCGGGGTGATGCTTTCCTTCTGGCCCTTTCATTCGTTTATTTTTCCCCGCTCTGATTCGGATTACTGCGCTATCCCGCGTTATATATCCCCGTCCATTTCGCTTGTCTGAATATAAAAAACACAGAATGTGATACCCCTACCTTTCTTGTTATGCCTGCTCTGCTTTAATTCGTCTGCTCAAGTTTGATGGGCCAAGGAATCACAATAATTTGAGGAATGGATACATGTTCAAAAGAACAGTAACGATGATACTGGCGGCGGGAACCCTGGTATTAGGCGGTTGCGCGTCCCATGGTGGTGCAGAGCAGACTGCGGCAGACAACAGCGACTTCGGTGGCAAGTCCATCTACCTGCGTGGGGAGATGAACGACTGGATGGCGGTGGATGAGAGCAAGGTGGTCAAGGTGGCCGACAAGCTTTACATGGCCAAAGGCACCCTCAAAAAAGAGTGGGCTCCCTACAAGTTCAAGTTTGCTGACTCTGGCTGGAGCTGTGGTACCAACTTTGGCTACAAGAGTCCGAGTGACGGTGTTGCCGTATTGGGCGGTGAGGCAGTGCCGGTCAACCCCTGCTCCAAGTATGAGGAGATGAAGTTCTCACCGGATGTGGATGGTGTCTATGAGTTCTATCTGAATATGGCGGGTGAAACGCCGACCGTTTACGTCAAGAAGCCCTGATCTAGAGTTATGGTGATTTCTGGTGTATGGGGGAGATAGAGAAGGTGGCGTATCCTGCTGATTGATTCCCGCGAAGAATCTCAATTAACAGAGGTGATACGCCATGACCAATTCTACCCTCAGAGTCCTG
>NZ_JAACGC010000186.1:0-1014 GCF_029237385.1 Aeromonas sp. 1HA1 | reverse complement strand
TCGGCCGCACGATGAAGAGCAAAAGTTAGCATGATCGTTACCATGTTCGGGAGTCACATAGGAGATCAGATCCTGGAAATCGGGAAAAGTGCCAATCAGTTCACAATATTTGTGTATAAGAGTCAGAATCAGTGCTGTACATACAGTTGGCTGAACATTTAAGACACATCACTGACAAAATATTGCACCACTTCTGTCAAATCATGTTTCAGATACTCTTGCGTGTGAGGTTGCTCAAAGTGAAATTTGAAATCATCTTCACTGTCAAATCTTTCCCACAGCAAGAAGCGGCTCTCATCATCGACACATTGGTGAAGTGTGAAAATCGAGCAACCGGGTTCCTTTAATGTCTCTTCGCAAAGTTTTTTCAGGTACTGACACGCTTTACCTATGTTGGCAGGTTCTTTGACCTTCAGCTCAGCTGTAATGTAATAACCGGAATTAAACATAAATGACTCCTTTCTAGTGGAGTCTGTACGCTAAGCCCTAGAGTTCACTCTAGGTCAAGGATTTTTTTGTCATAGGCGTCTACCTTATAGATCACAATATCCAACTCACCATGTAGTCTAGCTATCTCTTGTTCAAGATTAATTTTATGAGTTAAAAGCAACGATTTCCTTTCAGCCAAGGTTTTGGAGCCAGCTTGGCGTAGCTTGGCAAATAATTTAATTTCCGCTAGCGGCATTCCTGTAGACTTTAAGCGTTTAATCCAGGTCAACCATTCAATATCTGTTTTATCAAAGATGCGTTGTCCGGATTCATTTCTGCGGATATTAAGCAACAATCCCTCTTTCTCATAATATCGCAGCGAATGAATTGATATATTTGTTTTATTCGCTACTTCAGAAATTTTCACGATACCTCCATGAAACTTTTAACGCAGTGTTAAAGCTGACTCTTATACACAAATATTGTGAACTGATTGGCACTTTTCCCGATTTCCAGGATCTGATCTCCTATGTGACTCCCGAACATGGTAACGATCATGCTAACTTTTGCTCTTCATCGTGCGGC
>NZ_JAACGC010000185.1:0-1015 GCF_029237385.1 Aeromonas sp. 1HA1 | reverse complement strand
CGGCCGCACGATGAAGAGCAAAAGTTAGCATGATCGTTACCATGTTCGGGAGTCACATAGGAGATCAGATCCTGGAAATCGGGAAAAGTGCCAATCAGTTCACAATATTTGTGTATAAGAGTCAGCTCCATGACTTATCTGGATCATTCATCGTCACATGTTTTGGCGCTCGAATCTGGAATGCCTCTGTAACCTGATTTCCTGTATCTAATTTATCAAAACCGAAATATGACAGTCGAGCTTCTCCCGTATTAATTGCATCTTGGCCGTATTTATATAATGAGCCATCATCATTTAAATATCTATCATACCTATACCCAGTACTCGGCAATGTCGAGTCAGGGCCACTTGGGCCAACATAAAAATCGGGTTTACTTTGGCCAACACTCGGTGGTGCTTCCAGCCCACCTTGCAAGCTTGGGCTGGCTTTACCATGAATATTATTCAGCCCATTTTCTTTTACATTCTTCAACCCCAACGGATCCACCCAGCCGGTGGGGTTGGGGGCATACTGGTAGTTGTTAAGCCCGCCTGCCAAGCCTATCGGGTCGGGGGTGATAAATCTACCCGTTTCAGGCTGGTAGTAACGGTGACGGTTGTAGTGAAGGCCGGTCTCGGCATCAAAATACTGCCCTTGAAAACGCAGCGGCGTCGCCACTTCCGCTATCTCTTCCCGCCACACATTGCCATAGGCGCGATAACGCACCTGCCAGGCAGTCGCTCCATTATCGCGAGTCAGCGCCAGCGGGGTACCGAGGTGGTCAAGTTGATAATGGAATACCTCGGCATCCGTCCCTTCCCCTTCCAGCTGCACCAATGGCTTGAAGCTGCCCGGCTCATAGATAAAGCTGCGGTATTGCTCGTCGGTGCGATGCTTATCACCACCAAAGAGCTATTGTCAAATCTGGTGTATGGCGTCGGTCAGGCGGCACTCCTGTCTGACTCCTCCAGCACCTTTACTCCGTCCTTGAATTTCACGTTGTTCGCTACCAACGTCAGCAGCGCAAATCCCTTG
>NZ_JAACGC010000184.1:0-1023 GCF_029237385.1 Aeromonas sp. 1HA1 | reverse complement strand
ATGATGTTTATTTTTTACTTCGTGGCATTGATGGTTATTTTTAAGAGGTGATGACATGGAATGGTTGAACGAGTTTTTCGGGGCGTTCTTCAACGATATATATAATTTGGCCGTCCAGTTTAGTGGGTGGCTTGTGGTGCGGCTTGCGCTTCAGTGGGTGGAGTTCAAGTTGTTTATGTTGAATTTTACTTGGGACGTGGCTAAGGAGGTGCTGCTTAATATTGAATTTAGCGCAATGTTGTCCTCTTCTTTTAATTTATTGCCTACCGAGTTGCGGGGGATGTTGCTTTACCTTCACTTTGATAAAGGTTTGGCAATACTTTCTCAGGCGTTCGTTACCCGCTTCATGCTCAATATGATGGGGTGGTAAATGTCTATCAAGATCCACCACGGCGCCCCCGGCTCTTACAAGTCGTCAGGGGCCATTCATACCGATGTGCTGCCCGCCATCAAGGCTGGTCGCCACATCATCACCAACGTGCGCGGCTTCACGGCTGAGCGCTGCAAAGAGGTGATGGGCAAGGCGGTGCCTGATGGCTTTCAGGTGACGTATATCGAAACCGAATCCCAGCAGGGCAGGGATCATCTGGCCCGTTTTTACCACTGGGCACCCAAGGGCGCATTTTTTCTGGTTGATGAGGTGCAACGGGTCTTTCCGCCATCATGGCGCCAAAGCGATTTAGACCGTCTCGCTTACCCAGGTGGTTCGGAGCAGGCCAAGCAGGATGGCAGGCCGGAAACAATCGACGTGGCCTTTGATATGCACCGTCACCATAACTGGGATTTCGTTTTCACCACGCCGAATATCAGCAAAGTCCATTCCGTTGTTCGAGCCCCTGCAGAAACTGCTATCCGTCATACGAATATGGCCGTGCTGGGCATTGGTGGCCGATACAAGACCGTTCTCCACCTGTCGGATAACTCCGGCACGTCGGCCTCTCATGTTCTGCAAGCCAAGCCATTCAACAAGGTGCCCAAGTATGTTTTCAAGCTTTATGATTCAACTACAACCGGTAAAGTCTC
>NZ_JAACGC010000183.1:0-1025 GCF_029237385.1 Aeromonas sp. 1HA1 | reverse complement strand
TGGAGCGGTAAATGGCGTCGATGTGATAACGCCCCACCGCCGAGAACTGGTTCTGGATGCGCAGGCCCAAAGCGTCATTGCCCTCGGCATCGGCGCCCTGGGTGGTTATCCACTCCCTGTCATCGTTACGTGCTGACAGGATGCCGGTCACCGGTTCGCTCAGCAGGTTGTAATAGCCCGGCGCCAGATTCCACGCCGCGCCCGCGAACTCTGCCTCGCAGACCACCCGGGCCACCGCTTCGCCGGCAGGGCTCACCACCGCCTGCAAGGGCCGCAAGCGGTAGATGGTGCCGTTGATGCGCTCGGTGGTGACCCAGATATCGGCCGGGATGGTGACCGCTTCGCTGGGATTGGCCTTGACGAAATTGACCAGGCCCCGGGTGGTCTGAGCGGGTTTGCGGGTCAAGTCCACATCCCAGGCCTTGAGGTCGAGATAGGCATCGGTGGCGGTGGCCGCGAAGGTGTTGGGCAGCACATGGCCGGCCAAGAGCGTGCGGACCAGCCAGAGCGCTGGCGTTATCACCACCCCGCGCACCAGCCGCCAGAAGGGGCTCACGTCGCTGTCATTGGTGATGAGGGAGCCAGCGGCGACTACCTCCTGTTTGAGCTCGGCTTCCATGGCCTGCTCGGTGGTCGGGACGCCGGTCTCGGCCAGCAGGGCCATAAAGTCCACGGTCGGGCGCAGGTTCACAGGGTTACCTCCAGTTCGCCGAATTCATAGGTGCGGGCGGTGACCAGTATCCGGTCGGGGGCCTCTTCACGGATGAGGATGGTGCCGGGCACCAGCCGCTCGTCGTCTTCAACCAGCAGTTCAATCTCGGTCATCACGTCGCTGCGCAGGGTCGGGCTGCGCTCGCCGATGAGCTTGCGGGCGAGCCCGGACTCCATGATGCGGTGCTTGATGTCCTGACCGATGCTGTGGCGGTCCTGGGTGGTGCGGGGCTGGCCGCCGGCATCGAGCTGCCAGGCGCCGTTCACCACCAGGATGTCGATGTACTTGGGCTCATTCATCTACGTTGTGCTCC
>NZ_JAACGC010000182.1:0-1050 GCF_029237385.1 Aeromonas sp. 1HA1 | reverse complement strand
TCACTTATAGTGCGGTTAATGAAATTCGTGGCCTGTCTCAGCGTGCTGTTAATTCCGTTGAGGCGGCCCAGCAGTTTTTAAAAGAAATCTCAGAATATAATCGTGTTGCAAATTCAAGATTGGAAGGCGCCGAGCTTGTTGCGGCACGCTCTGAGCATTATCTTGAAGAGATAGCCAAGAACACGGGCGGTGGTTCTGAAGGTGATGGGCTGGGTTTGTCGAGGGAATATTGGGATAAGAAATTCGATGACATATTTGGTAAGTTTGATCGCGATGCTGCCACCTTATATGACATTCGTATGAATACTGGTAGCGTGATAGGTGAGATATTCGCAATTAATGGTGCACTGGGTGCGAATGGCATGGCCGGTCAGATTATGCAGATGAATGAAACCATGCAGAATTTGGCGGCTGCCATTTCTGGTGGTGATATTGGAAGTAATACGGGTGGCTCTACGGGTGGCGCTGATAAATCATCGGAATACCTCAAGGAAATAAATGAGGTTGTGGGTTACATGGCTAACGATGTGCGCATGCTCGCTGCGGCGTTGCCTGATGGCAGTGGTAATGGAAGTGGCAATGGTGGTGGGGATGGTTCTGGCGTGGATATTGATTATTCTAAAATGCCGGGCTCTGAGTCCACGCCGCTTTCTGTTCGTGGTGCATCCTATGAGTCAAAGGGTTGTGAAGGTGGCGCCAATTGCTTTTTTGATTTGCCTACCATGCAGGGTAAGTTAGATGAGGCGAACAATGCTCTCACTGGGAGCTATAAAGCGATTAGCGAGGATATGAAGCGGATATTCTCATTTAATTTTTATGGCTCTGCTGAGCCCATGAAATGTTTGGATTTTTTTAGTTTGTACGGTAAGGATTATTCAGTTTGTCCGCCCTCTGCTGATTTTTGGTCAACGTTGGCGGCGTTAATGATGTTTATTTTTTACTTCGTGGCATTGATGGTTATTTTTAAGAGGTGATGACATGGAATGGTTGAACGAGTTTTTCGGGGCGTTCTTCAACGATATATATAATTTGGCCGTCCAGTTTAGTGGG
>NZ_JAACGC010000181.1:0-1056 GCF_029237385.1 Aeromonas sp. 1HA1 | reverse complement strand
TAATGCCAGTCAGTTAAGCCTGACTGGCATTGTTTTTATTGGTTTTTTTAACTCCATACTTCTGTGGCCTTGGCTTCACGCAGCGGGGGTAACTTCGCTCCCTTCGGGCTGGCAATACAAACTGGCCCGCCTGTTTCTCCAGCTCCGCAACGCGTCCCGGGATATTCCCCGGCGACACATACGGCATGCAGCTCAGTTCATGGATGAGGTACACCGATGCCATGTGAAAACTCAGCTGACTCGCCGTGTATCCCTTCAGGCTCGCCGCCATCTTTACCATCTGGCTGCGCAGCAGGTTGTACGCCAGCAACACACCCCACAACTCTTGCCGTATCCCCGCCGCCTTCTTGCTGCGCAGGGTCAGCCGGTGCTGTTGCAGGCTGTGCTTCATCTCCCGATAGCCCAACTCGATTTCCCAGCGATGACCATACAAGTCGACGATATCGGCGCCCACAAAGCGCATCGGGTCGACCATCGAGGTCAGCACTTGCCGCTCTTTGCCGTTGATAGTGCGAGTCAGTAAGCGGGCTTCTAGCGTCTCTGGCAGTTGCGGCCACTTCTTCCTCGCCTGTGGACTGGGTTTGAGACGCACCAGCACATCCTGACGCCCCAGCTTGCGCACCACCTCGTATTGCGTGCCCTTTTTGAGTGGCAGCAGCCAGTGCCGCTCGCAGCCAGCGGTTTGCCATGCATGGAGCAAGCCAAGAGAGTAAAACCCCTTGTCGAACAGGGTCAGCGAGTGGTCCGGCGTGCGCGCGACAAGCTGTTCGGCCAACACCATCTCGTTGACGGCGCAGCTCTCCATGACCGCCTGAACAAGCAGGTGACTGGTCAGCTCCATCTGGCAGAGCATGCGCACCTGCGGATAGGCCGTCTCCCCATGCTGGGTACCGGGCTTGGCAAACTCGGCGGCATTGTCCGGGGTATCGGGCGTGCGCCACATCACGCCATCGACGGCGAGCAGTTGCAGCCCGGCCCAGCCGGGGTGATTGGCCTGCTGGTGCCAGCCTGCGGCGGTCTCGTGAAACAGCCGCTCAATGCTCTTGTGGCCAAGCT
>NZ_JAACGC010000180.1:0-1118 GCF_029237385.1 Aeromonas sp. 1HA1 | reverse complement strand
ATGGGCGGCGGCGAGGCTGGCACCAAGTTCAAGTCGTTTCTGTCCGGGATTGGCAGCGCCCAAAAGGCGCTGGGCCTCACGTTCACCGACTCGGCGGGCAAGATGCTGCCAGTGCTCGACGTGCTGGATAAGCTCAAGGCCCGTTATGGCGAGACCCTGACCGTCGCCGGCAGCGATGAGCTCAAAAAGGCGTTTGGCTCGGATGAAGCGGTGTCGATGGTGAAACTCTTGATGAGTAACACCAAGGGGCTGGCCAACAGCATCAATGCGCTGGGCAACACCCACGGCATGGGCAAGGCCGAGCAGATGGCCGCCGCCATGACCGACCAGTGGCAGCGGGTCGAATCGGCCTGGTTTGCTATTCGGGCCGCCGCGTTCGGCGCTGTACTCCCCACCATCAACAAGGTGGTGGGTGCCTTTGCCGATGGCGGGGCCATGGTGTTGCGCTGGACCACGATATTCCCCAACTTCACCAAGGTGGTGAGTTACGCCGTGCTGGCCATTGCTGGCCTTGGCATCGTGACCGGGGCCTGGCTCCTGCTCGTTGGGGTGGCCAAGCTGGCCACCCTGGCCTGGGCGCTGACCTTCAAAGGCATCACCGGCCCCATCACCCTGTTCAAAAAAGCCCTCGCGACCCTGCGTCCGGTGATCTTTGCCGTCAACATGGCCATGAGCCTCAACCCGGCGGTGATCATCATCGGCGCTATTCTGGCACTGGTCGCCGCCGTGGCGCTGGCCATCATCTACTGGGACGAGCTCTGCACCGCGTTCTCGGTATTGACCAGCTTTGAGCTGCTGGCCGCCTTCTTCCATGGGCTGGCCGAGACCTTTGGCCCCCTTGCCTCGCAAGCACTGGCCCCCATCGTGGACTTTTTTACCCTGATCGTGGGGCTGCTGGGCCAGGGGATCACTTGGCTTGGTACCTTCTTTGAGCAAACCAACCAGACCAGCGTCGGGATCGACAGCATGACCGACGCGGGCCGCCGCATGGGGGACATCCTCGGCAAGGTGTTCGATACCCTGCTCACACCGTGGCGGGCGTTGATCTGGCTGGTGAAACAGGCGCTGGATGCCATGAGCTTGATCCCCGGCATCGACATCGATACCAGCGCACTGGA
>NZ_JAACGC010000179.1:0-1126 GCF_029237385.1 Aeromonas sp. 1HA1 | reverse complement strand
CACCGCTGAAATCGGCAAGATGGCTTTGCGGATGGACTCCCTTTCTATCAGGAGAGTAGGCGAACCAGACGGCTGGCGGCCCTTCGGAGCCTGCGTTGCGATCATCGCGTACATACGTCCACAGACGCCCTGTTTTTGTCTTTTTATTGCCGGGGAGCAGTACCGGGACCGGCGTATCGTCTGCGTGTAGTTTGCCATCGGTCAGCACATACTGCCGCAGCGCATCCTCAAGCGGTGACAGCAATCTGCAACACGCATCCACCCAACCAGAGAGCACCGAACGGCTCAGTTCCACCCCCTGACGGGCATAGATTTCCGACTGGCGATACAGTGGGGTGTGCTCTGCATATTTGGAGGTGAGTACCCGAGCCAGTAAGCCTGGCCCGGCGATCCCCCGCTCGATAGGACGTGATGGCGCTGGCGCTTGTGTGATGAAATCGCACTGCCCGCAGGTGTGTTTCTCCCGAACCGTGCGGATGACCCGGAAGGCACTGCGTATCAGCTCTAACTGCTCAGCAGTATCTTCTCCAAGGTATGCCAGCGCTCCACCACATTCCGGGCAGACTGCCTCTGTTGGACACAGGCGATGCTCATCGCGAGGAAGGGCCTGAGGGAAGGGTTTGCGAGTGCGGGTCTGGCGAAGTGGCCGCGGTACTGCTGGGTCATCCACCCGGCCGGTGATAGCGTCACTCTCTTGCTGGAGTATTTGCAGTTGTGCTTCAGTCTGAGCGATACGACGTGCGAGTTTCTCGGACTGGCTGCCAAAATACATACGCCGCAGCTTGTCGAGTTGCGCAAGCAGGCGCTCAATTTCGCGCTCCCGCTCTTCCAACCTTGCATGCAAAACACGATTGAGTGACTCCTGTTCGGCCAGGAGTCGTTTCAGTTGCAGGATTTCGTCGGCTAGTGATTTTTCCATACCCATGTATCTTACATGGGGGATCACTTTTTACAACATGGTCAATGAGTTAGCCAGACGCTTTGGATGGCGCCAGTCTATCCCGAGTTATGGTGATTTCTGGTGTATGGGGGAGATAGAGAAGGTGGCGTATCCTGCTGATTGATTCCCGCGAAGAATCTCAATTAACAGAGGTGATACGCCATGACCAATTCTACCCTCAGAGTC
>NZ_JAACGC010000178.1:0-1127 GCF_029237385.1 Aeromonas sp. 1HA1 | reverse complement strand
ATTAAGAATTTGCCTGGCGGCCATAGCGCCGTGGAACCACCTGATCCCATGCCGAACTCAGAAGTGAAACACGGTAGCGCCGATGGTAGTGTGGCATTCGCCATGCGAGAGTAGGACACTGCCAGGCACCCAACATTGAAAGCCCGCTCATCCGAGCGGGCTTTTTTATTGGCTGACATTACCATACTAGGAGCAATTTTAGTCATATTTTGCTGCTTATCGCCCTATAACTAATTGTTTCATATCGCCTCAGTTCAAACCGCAAGGTGGGTTCGAGCCCGTGTTTGCTGACGTAATAATTGCTATCTCATGCTGGCTTGTCCATTTTGCTCTCCATTTGATTCCCTTTTTCCGAAACCCGGCGGCAAGCCTGCAATTAGAGTTGTATCTGCTTCATAACTCGGTAGAGTAAAGGGCATCTTGAGTTGGCCTGTACCCTCTCTTTCTTTTCTCTCTGGTACGAGCCTAACTTGCCTGCTTTTATCAACCTTTAGTCAGTGGTATCGATATGGAACCAGTAAACAAGTCCACCTTCAGCGATGTATTGGAATATGTGCGTATGTCCCGTCGCCAGAACAAACTCAAGCGCGAGATCGCCGACAACGAGAAGAAAATCCGTGATAACCAGAAGCGGGTACTGTTGCTTGACAACCTGAGCGACTATATCAAGCCGGGTATGAGCATAGATGAGGTTCAGGCCATCATCGCCAACATGCGTATCGACTATGAAGAGCGTGTCGACGATCACATCATCAAGAATGCCGAGCTGTCCAAAGAGCGTAAAGATCTGAGCTCCAAGCTCAAGGCCATGAGCTCCAGTAAATAGACCAGCCTCGCTGCTACCTGAAAACACCGGCTTTTGGCCGGTGTTGAGCCTGTAAATAATTCTGTGTAACTGCCCACTCCATTACAGGTGACCGTTCAGGCGATCACCGAATTCGATAATAAAACGCTTTAGGGCAAGCTTCCAATTCTGGATCGGCATGGTCCATTTCTTGGAGGCCTGCTGTATCGCGAGAAACGCCACTTTTAGCGCCGAGTCGTCGGTCGGGAAGAGCTTCCTTTGCTTGGTCGCTTTACGCAGCACGCTGTTCAGTGACTCGATCGCATTGGTGGTGTAAATCACC
>NZ_JAACGC010000177.1:0-1128 GCF_029237385.1 Aeromonas sp. 1HA1 | reverse complement strand
GAAAAACTGAGCAAAAACAGCATCAATAGACATGAAGGCACTCCTGAAAAAGGAGCATAAGATCACAGCTGGATCGCAGGGTCAAACCTGTTTTTCTTGGTCAAAAAACGTTCGCGATCTTGCCCTGAGGTAGTAGCCAGTAAAAAAAACCAAATCCGACCAGGCCCAGCAGTAGAGCTCCCCACCAGGAACTCATTAGCATAGTGCTGGCGGTGTCGGTGATAAGTGACTGGTTTCTCCGTCGATAGTAACGTCGGCCCATAGTTCTAAGACCTTTCCTTGAATCTTGTTGGTGAGACAGTCGAGGGACTCATTATGCACTAAAAAATGTGCGCATAAAATGGCCTGTGTTCTAATCGGTGCACCGCTTTTTCTATTTTGTCGGGGGAGTCATGGAACAGAATCAGGATCTCTTTGCCGATGATCATGCCTCGCTGGGGCAGCTGGTCGATCGCCTCGACCAGATCCCTGCATCCGAACTGACGGCCAAATGGCCCAAAGCCCTGGCCGAGTTGGTTGATGTGCTGGCCTGCGAACTGGCCAGAGGGGGAATGGCACAAGAACAGGCCAGGGCTCAGGCCCGCAAGTTGGCGCTGGTGCAGGCCCATTACATGGGTGGTCGCGCTTACTACATCCCGACCGGGGAGCACCTCAAGGCGGCGTTGCGTGATCGGGCCATCTGGGACGAGTTCAACGGTCGCAATATCGACCAGCTTGCTCGCAAGTATGGGCTCTCGGTGCCGCAGACTTATGCTGTGGTCGCTGAACAGAGGCTGTTAACTAGAAAGCGGATACAAGGGGAGCTTTTTGGTTAAGGCAGGGCAGTGGGCACAAGCACACTGCCTCTCTATCAAAACATGAACCGGCTTCTAACGGCATCATCAAGCTACGATTATCCGCAGTAGGCCATACAACCCAGTACAGGCCAGCATGTAACCCAGCATAACCCCAAATCGCTTTCTTGCTATGTTAACCCCTATGCCCCACACGGTGATCACTAAGGCTGACTCTTATACACAAATATTGTGAACTGATTGGCACTTTTCCCGATTTCCAGGATCTGATCTCCTATGTGACTCCCGAACATGGTAACGATCATGCTAACTTTTGCTCTTCATCGTGCGGCCG
>NZ_JAACGC010000176.1:0-1128 GCF_029237385.1 Aeromonas sp. 1HA1 | reverse complement strand
TGGATCGGCATGGTCCATTTCTTGGCGGCCTGCTGTATCGCGAGAAACGCCACTTTGAGCGCCGAGTCGTCGGTCGGGAACAGCTTCCTTTGCTTGGTCGCTTTACGCAGCACGCTGTTCAGTGACTCGATCGCATTGGTGGTGTAAATCACCTTCCGGATGGCGGGGGGATAATCGAACAGCGTGATCAGATTAACCCAGTTACTCTGCCAGGAGCGCGTTATCTGCGGGTACTGGCTATCCCAGCGCTCGCCGAAGGCCGCCAGCGCCTGCTGAGCCTCACGTTCCGTCGCAGACTGGTAGATCTGCTTCAGCTCCGCCGTCACCGCCTTGTAGTCCTTCCAGGAGACATAGCGCAGCGAGTTGCGGACCATGTGGACGATACACAGTTGCACCTTGGTTTGGGGATACTCCACGGCAATGGCATCAGGGAAGCCCTTGAGACCATCCACACACGCGATCAGGATGTCTTCCAGGCCGCGGTTCTTCAGCTCGGTCAGGACCGACAGCCAGAACTTTGCCCCTTCGGTCTCGGCCAGCCACAGGCCCAACAGCTCCTTGTGACCCTCCATATTGATGCCCAGTGCCAGATAGAGCGACTTGTTAATCACCCGCTGGTTCTCGCGGATCTTCAGCACAATGCAGTCCAGATAAACGATGGGATAGAGCGGATCCAGCGGCCGGTTTTGCCATTCGTGGACCTGCTCGATGACGCGTTCGGTCACCTTCGATACCAGCCCCGCCGAGATGTCGGCGTCATACATCTCTTTGAACGCGTCAACGATATCCCGGGTGCTCAAGCCCTTGGCGTAGAGGGCGAGGATCTGGTCGTCCATCTGGGTCAGACGGGACTGGCCCTTGCGGACAAACTGAGGCTCGAAGGACGAGTTACGGTCACGAGGGGCCTGGATGGTGACCTCCCCGTGCTGCCCTTTTAGGCGCTTGGTGGAATAGCCATTACGATTGTTGCCGGTCCCGCGGCCTTGTGGGGCGTGTTTCTCGTAGCCCAGATGCTCGTCCATCTCGGCATTGAGCGCGGTCTCGACGGTGAGCTTGATCAGCTGTTGGGTGAGGGTGCCGAGATCTTTTTCAGACTTGATGTCTTTTGCCAGCTCAGCGGCGAGTGCT
>NZ_JAACGC010000175.1:0-1135 GCF_029237385.1 Aeromonas sp. 1HA1 | reverse complement strand
CGGCCGCACGATGAAGAGCAAAAGTTAGCATGATCGTTACCATGTTCGGGAGTCACATAGGAGATCAGATCCTGGAAATCGGGAAAAGTGCCAATCAGTTCACAATATTTGTGTATAAGAGTCAGGAAGTGAAGTCTCATTATGAAAATGAATCATCAGGTTTTAAATATATCAAAAAGGTTTATTTACATGTGTTTATCATGGCGTTCCCTGCATACACTATATAACAGCTTACTAGGAAATAGCTTAATTATAATATCATTGAGCACGCCAATAGCATTAATGTATAACATAACTTCATTTATCCCTTCTAAATACCCAGTGGTTTTAATTGGCGCTATGCTTTCACTAACTGGATATGTTTTGTCTGAGATTTTAACACCTATCTTAATAAAAGATTTCAAAGATGGTTATGTTTATTCAAAAAGTTTGTTTGACATATCTAAGAATATAGATTTGATATCGGAGTTTAAGGTGCTTGAGGAAAACTCAAATAAAATAACCAACAAGGAAGATGGCTACTCAAATAAATCATTTAATTTCATATCAATAGATTCTGCAATGAGACTTCTAGGTGAAGAAAAAGCGATCAGAAGTCTGCCATTAATTAAGTTTGATTTCTGTAACAAAAGAGCCCCCATAGTAAGACTCCTATTAAGTATAAATTTTTACATATCACTTATTTTTATATTTTCCTCAACCATTAGCCATATAACAACAATTTTCGGAGCATGAAAAGTGTTTAAGTTGCATAATGCACCTTCTATAAAGGATTGGTTTTAATTATTAAACTGGCCAAAACTGCCAAACTTTGGGAGTTTTCATACGTCATTAGGGACATCCTCGCTCGCGGATAATTATTATATAAATGAAGATATAGAGACATTATATCTCAATCTATCTACAACATTAGAATTTGGTGGATTAGATAGCCAAAATGTACGAATAATAGGTCATCCTGGTGCAGGAAAAACCTCTTTCTTATATGCAATGAAGTTCATGAGTGAACAAGGGAAGGTGCGAACAAGTGGATCGCACCTTCATCATAAGCAGCCTGCTCACGTTTAACATTTTCATTACTCCAGAATTCGGACGTATTTACTCCAAAATCTGACTTTTTGCTCCATCATTCCCC
>NZ_JAACGC010000174.1:0-1147 GCF_029237385.1 Aeromonas sp. 1HA1 | reverse complement strand
GGCTGCCGGAGCCTTTTATGTTTTGCCATCCCCCTGCCCAGAGATTGATGTCGTGGTAGTGAGAGCGGAGTGATGGCAAAGCACACAAGAGGTTTGAATTATGTGTCCCTCCATTGCACTGCTTGGTGACCTTGGCACCGACCACGATGGCTTTCCACCGACCCCGGTGATAGCCGCCAGCCCTGATGTTTTTCTCGATGGCAAGCCGGTGGCTCGTCAGGGTGACCCGCTGGCGCCGCACGACAAGCCGAATAACCCGCCCCACCCGCGCAGCATTGCCGGTGGTGTGGGGTCTGTGCTGGTTAATGGCAAGCCCATCGCTATCACCGGCACAGCGGTGGATTGTGGTGGTGTGGTGATTGGTTCGGGCAGCGGGCAAGCAGGATAAGGAGCAAGGTCATGGCACAGAGCACAGGATTACAATTCACCGTCAAGGTTGGCGCACTGGCTGACAACACCTTTGCGGTCGCGAGCTTCAAGCTCGATGAGGGCTTGAACAGCCCGTTTAGCCTCAAACTGGAGGTGGCCAGCGCTCAGCCCGATATCGATTTCGGTGCTGTGCTGGACCAGCCCTGTGAGCTGCTGGTGTGGTACCACGGCGAGTTGCAACGCCGGGTGTGTGGGGTAGTGAGCGACTTTGCGCAAGGGGACAGCGGCTTTCGCCGCACGCGCTACAGTCTGGAGGTGAAACCGGCCCTGTGGCGATTGGGCCTTCGCCAAAACTCCCGCATCTTTCAGGCACAAAAGCCTGACGAAATCCTCTCCATCCTGCTGCAAGAGCACGGCATCACCGACTACGCCTTTGCGCTCAAGAACGAGCATGCCCAGCGCGAATATTGCGTCCAGTACCGCGAGACCGACCTCGACTTTGTTAACCGCCTTGCTGCCGAAGAGGGGCTGTTCTACTTCCACGAATTTGAAGCAGGCAAACATCGCATCGTCTTTGCCGACGATGCAGCGGCCCTGACTGCTGGCCCTGAGCTCTTCTTCAATCTCGGCAACCGCTCGCTTGAACAAGGTGCCTATGTGCGCCAGTTCCACTACCGCGAATCGGTGCGCCCCTCAGAGGTAGAGCTCAAGGACTACAGCTTTAAGACCCCGGCTTATGGCCTCTCCCAGAAGAAAATGGGGGCTGAGCTCGAGCACC
>NZ_JAACGC010000173.1:0-1210 GCF_029237385.1 Aeromonas sp. 1HA1 | reverse complement strand
TACCCAGATTTCGATTTTGTACCTGTCGAAGTCACCGATGCCACTTGGCGCGGCTTCTATGATCAGGGGGTCTTCTTTGATGACTGGTCATAACGCCAAAACCAAGATCGATTTCCTGTCCTTCACCTTCACGCCGGAACCGCTCAAGCGTATCGCCGAGCTTGCCAAGCAGGGCTGTTTGCTCAAGGCCATTCCGCGCTTTGAGGTCAAATCCTCCGCGCTGTCTGCTGCCTTGCCTGAGCTTGCTGCCGGTAGCGCGGTGTATCGCCGTCCATCTGAGCCGTTGTCGGAGCCAAAGAACCGCTATGAGGCTGCCGACCAGCATTTGAGGGCGCTTGCTTATCCCGAGCCGCTCTATTCCAAACCCGAGCCAGAAAGCTCGGTCATCATTACTTCGTCCATGACGGAAGCCATGGAGATAGTCCTTGCATCCCAGTACAAGGCCCGTGCCGACATTAATCATGAGCTGAAATCAATCTGCTCTGCCTTGCTCGATTTTTCTGAGTTTGAGGTCAATCCGGACGGCAAATATTGGGACTCCTATAACGACTTGATCCACTCCTACGGGGTGCAGTTCCTCGATACCATTTGTTGCAATGAGTTGGAGCTATTCATTGAAGAGCTTAATTATCAGGTTGGCGTCCCGATCCCTGCGCCTCGCTTTTCTCTCCGCCATCGTCGCGGGGGCCTTCACGGCTACAGCTACAGCGGTGACATTCTTATTGATGGTATTGCTTGCGGGCTTGTCGCTTGGGGAGCTGCAAACCATGGCTGCATGGTTTCTTTTACTGGGGCAGGATGCGACGGATTGGATTTTGGGGCTCTTCATCGTGTCATTGCTATGGTGCCAGGCATCCGTATTACTCGAGTTGACCTCGCATTGGATGATTACTCAGGCTCGGTTATATCGTATCTCAAAGCAGTCGATGCGGCGGAATTAGGCCATTTCCATCCAGCTCGGGGCACGGCCCCAAAGTGGATGGCCATTCAAGCCGGCGAGTTTATCCCAGAGGTTCACGGCGGCTTGCGTAAGCGGTTTGGCATGATTGCCTCTTCCGGCTGCTCCTTCTATGTGGGCTCTCGTGCTAATGGCAAGTGCGCCCGCATTTATGAGAAGGGTAAGCAGATGGAATCTGCCGAATATCCCGACTGGGTGCGAGCCGAAGGCGAGTTACACAGTAAGGACCGGATAATCCCGCTCGATGTGCTG
>NZ_JAACGC010000172.1:0-1246 GCF_029237385.1 Aeromonas sp. 1HA1 | reverse complement strand
AAGGCCACCACCATCAACGGCCAGCCGTTCCCGGGCGACATCGCCTCCCCCAAAGATGGCGACATCAGCATCCAGTGGACCGCCAAGAACCTGGTCTCTGTCTATGTGGTGGTGCGCACCGTGGACTGCCCCAAGGGGATCACCGTCAACATCATGCTCGATTTGAGCCTGAACAACGCAGAGGGCTAACCCGTGACCAAACGCTTCTCCGGCATCAACTTCGACACCACCTTGATGGGGGCCATGGTCCACGTCGAAAAGGCCAGCCTCTCCATCACCGACAACAGCGCCGTGGCCCAGACCCGGGGCATCCCGGATGGCTATGTGGATGGGGACGTTGCCGCCGAGTGTGAATTTGAACTCGACACCAAGAACTTCAAGTTGCTGGTTGGCGCCGCCAAGCGGGCGGGCAGCTGGCGTGGGATGGCGCCGGACGATGTGCTGTTCTACGCCAACACCGGCAGCGAGGAAATCAAGGTGGAAGCGTTCGGCGTCAAGCTCAATGCGGCCGACTTGCTCGACATCGATCCCAAGGGCGGCAGCAAGAGCGTGCACAAGGTGAAAGGCTTTGTGACCTCCCCCGATTTCGTTCACATCGATGGCGTGCCTTACCTCTCGAAGGAAGACACCCGCCACCTGCTGGGTTAAGGGGGCGCTGTGGACGATATCGACCGCGCCAACCAACACACCGCCCGCATGCTGGCCGCCAACCTGGCCAAGCAGGTGGGCAAGGGGCGCTACCAGGGCATGAGCCTGCATCAATGCGAGGAGTGCGACGACCCGATCCCCGAGGCCCGTCGCCACCATGTGCCGGGGGTGCGCCTGTGCGTCTCCTGCCAGACCCGCCTTGAACGGCTGGCCCGCTAACCCGAGCAACGGACATGAACGCCATGCCTCATAAAGACCCCATCATCGGTGCCCTGCTGCTGGCCTGGTTGATGGACAACCTGCCCACCGTCTATGGCACCGCCCTGGCCGTGTTAACCGCCTGGCTGCGCATCACCTATGGCGGGGGCAGTGGCCGCCGCCGGCTGCTGGAATCCGTCCTGTGTGGCGCGATCACCCTGGCATTTATCAGTGCCTTTGGCTGGTTCGGGATCCCGGGGGAAGCGGCCGGCTTTGTCGGTGGCATGGTCGGCCTTATCGGTGTGGAGACCATTCGCGGCCTTGCCGAGCGCTGGCTCAACACCAAATTACCGAAGGAGTGAACAGTTGTGATGACTGATCAAATGCAGATCCACAAAAT
>NZ_JAACGC010000171.1:0-1248 GCF_029237385.1 Aeromonas sp. 1HA1 | reverse complement strand
AACAGGGATTGCAGGCTGGAGCTCACTCTGGGAAGGCTGGCAAACACTGCAAAGTAAACTGGACGGCTTTATTGCCGCCAAAGAGATGATGGCTTCGGGGATCAAGATCTGATCAAGAGACAGGTGTAGCACTATTAGGATCAGTTATTTAGACCGGGCGCATTGCCAGCAGTTCGGCCGCCTGATGTAGACCTTTTTCCTGGAGTCAGTATTTTTGATAGGGGAAATAGCCAGCCTAGCAGTGGCTGGCTCAGAAAGGTGGGGATCCTAAATTGTTCCGTTACGCAGCCAAGTTAAAAAGTGTAGCGTAACCAGGCAAAGAGGACGTTGCCATTATTTTTTGACCCCGGGATATAGGTAAATTGCGTGCTTATTTGCTTATAACTCGCAGAAAAAAGTGGTAACACAAGCGGCAGAGGGATGTAATTACCCATATCTTTACGTGCAGTAACCCCTGCCGTAAACCCTAAACCTAGACGAACATCTTCATCGTCATCCATATACCATCCTTTTTCCCACCCATAGCCGACAACCGGTTGCCAGTGGTTATGGGAGTCTTTAAACATCATGGAATACAGTGCATGCCAGTTACCCTGTTCGTCATAGCGTGATATGCCGATGCCGCCTCCCCATGGCATTTCATTGTAATGATCTGTCTCATCGTATAGCAGGCGGTTATGCCAACTAAGAAAAGGCAAATACAGTTCGTAATGTTGTGGCTCTTCCTTCGTTTTTACTACGTTGTTGGTAAAGGTATCCCACCAATGAAGGTTATTTTCAGTATCATTAGTGGGTGACGCCGCATGGAGGGTAGTCGTCGAGAGAAGTAACACCGACCCTAAGCCGACAAGATAACTTCGCATATGAAACCTGTCTAATAAAAGGGAAGTATCGACGTATCATAGGACAAGTTTTTCCGCTGTCAAGGCTGGGTGTCATTTCATGTCGTAATGCCTCTAATCAGTTGAAGTGGTGGACGTTCTCATGGATTTCAAAAGAGTGGGAAAAAGATGGTTTACGGGCCTGTCGCTTGATGCGCGTTCTGGGCGTCAGGTTGTGACGCTCGATACGCTGCGTGAATATTTTCACGGTCAGATGTCTCTCGCGTGGGACGGCTCTGGCGCTGTCTCTTGATCAGATCTTGATCCCCGAAGCCATCATCTCTTTGGCGGCAATAAAGCCGTCCAGTTTACTTTGCAGTGTTTGCCAGCCTTCCCAGAGTGAGCTCCAGCCTGCAATCCCTGTTCG
>NZ_JAACGC010000170.1:0-1262 GCF_029237385.1 Aeromonas sp. 1HA1 | reverse complement strand
CTTAGCCATCCCCTCATATGAGCGAGGCGTGGCGCGGCTTTCTGAGTATGATCGTCTGAATTGACCGACGAATACCGAGCGACAGCCCGCCATGTTCAATCACGACATCATCCTTAACCACATCGATGACATATTTGGCCACGACATGCATGCCAAGCGTGCCTTGTCACTGGCCAACGCCACCCTCGGCGTTATCGAGTCTGGTTCGTTGGCCATCCATGCCATTGGCAATGGCCTCTCACTTGCCAATGGGCTGGAGCGAAAGCATGCCGTCAAACAGGTCGACCGCCTGCTCACCAACACCAAACTCAACGTTTGGAACATGTTTGATGACTGGGTGCCCTATGTGGTGGCCGAGCGCACCGAAATCGTCGTTTCAATGGACTGGACCGAGTTTGACGCTGACGACCACAGCACCCTGGTGATCAGTCTGCAAACCAGCCATGGCCGCAATACACCGCTACTGTGGCAGACTCACCAGAAATCGCGGCTCAAAGGTCAGCGCAATACCCATGAAAAAGCACTGCTGACCAAACTCAAACAGACCTTGCCGGAAGGGATATTTGTCACTGTGGTCGCCGATCGTGGCTTTGGCTATAGGGAGTTGTTTGAGCGTCTAGAGCAAGAGCTTGGGTTTGCCTATATCATTCGTTTTAAAGGAAATATTCTGGTTGGCTATCCCGATATGGAGCAAGTGCCGGCCAGTGACTGGCTGACCCCCACCGGACGGACTCGTACACTCAAAGAGGTCGAGCTCACTGGCCAGCGGCAACGGGTCGAGCGGGTCTATTGCTGTCACAAGAGCGGCATGAAAGAACCCTGGTTTTTAGCCAGCAATCGAGTCGATTTGAGCGCAGCCAAGGCATTGCAACTTTACGGGCAACGCTGGGGTATCGAAACCAGTTTTCGTGACATCAAAGACTACAAATTCGGCATGGGGATGGGAGAGGTGCATATCAAAAAACCGGCCCGCCGCGACCGGCTGTTTCTGTTCAGTGCGCTGGCGATAGTGCTGTTAACTCTGCTGGGCAAGGCGGGTGATAGTGCAGGTCTGGAGCGAACCATCAAGGTCAACACGAGCAAAACGCGGACCTATTCATTCTTCCGGCAGGGGGTCATTTATTACCAATTACTGCCCAAGATGAAAGAGGCCTATGCTCGCTTACTGATGGAAAAGTTCACCTATTACATGAAGCAGCACCGGTTATATTCCCGCACATTTGGAATTATTTGAGTCGTAAAAAATGAGGGGATCAGTAAGG
>NZ_JAACGC010000169.1:0-1268 GCF_029237385.1 Aeromonas sp. 1HA1 | reverse complement strand
CATAGATGGTCGCCCCGGTTTGCCAAGCCTTCAATCGATGACGGTGAGTTAGGTTGAGATTGCAGCCATAGATCCGGACTGTGATCGAGGCTACTGCCTCTGTCCCTGATGGAATTCGCTGACTGGCTCCTCTATCAGTTTGTCGCTCTCGAAAGTGCTTTGAACACCTCGGGTTTTGCCAGTCACGGTCTGACCTGTCTCGCCATCACGTCATGATTGCCTGTGCAATCGGTGGTTCTTTTTCTGTCTTTGCTATTCTCTTGTCATTACGCCGCCAGGATTGTGCCTGTGCCGTATTGCGCATCAAATTCTCGATCATTGGCTAGTAGAGCCCAGACGATGCGGGCTGTCTTGTTGGCCTGTGCTACCGCCGCCACATTATGATTGCGCCGCGCCATGACCCCCTCCAGCCAACTACCTGCGTGTTGTGCCTTGCTCTTCACCACCCGCAGCACGGCGCGGGCGCCATGGATGAGTAGGGTGCGCAGATAAGTATCGCCGCGCTTGCTGATCCCCAGCAGTGTTGGCTTGCCGCCGCTGGAGTGTTGCCTGGGCACCAACCCCAGCCAGGCTGCCAACTGCCGGCCGTTCTGAAACTGTTTGGCATCGCCGATGGTAGCAACCAGCGCGCTGGCGGTGAGTGGACCGATACCCGGTATCTTCGCCAGTTTCTGGCTGGCCGGACTGTCCTGATGCCAACTTTGGAGCTGAACGTCCAATTCCCTCACCTGCTTATCGAGCTCCTTGAAGTGAGCGCTCAAGCGGTCGAGTAACTGACGAAACCGCCCTGGCAAGCCATTATCCCCCGCCTCCAGAATGTCAGGCAGGTGCTGATTGATGTGGCGAATGCCCTTAGGGATGATAATGCCGTGCTCCGCTAGCAGCCCCCGGAGTTGGTTTGCCTGCGCGGTCCTCGCCTTGACGAATCCCTGGCGGGCCCGATGCATTGCCAGGACGGCCAGTTGTTCGCTGTTTTTAATCGGCACGAAGCGCATGTTCGGGCGGCTCACCGCCTCGCAAATGGCTTCGGCATCGGCCGCATCGTTCTTGTTGGTTTTGACGTAAGGTTTGACGAACTGCGGTGCCATCAGCTTGACGGTATGCCCCAGCGCCTGAAGTTTGTTAGCCCAGAAGTGGGCGCTGCCGCAGGCCTCCATGCCAATCAGACAGGCGGGTCGGTTGCTGAAGAACGGCACCACCTGCTCGCGTTTGAGTTTCTTGTTGAGGATCCGCTTGCCGTGCACATCGACGCAATGGACTTGGATGCA
>NZ_JAACGC010000168.1:0-1282 GCF_029237385.1 Aeromonas sp. 1HA1 | reverse complement strand
TTAATTGGGCAGTTAGGCCATGATGATATTCCGGCACGGCTTTTGATGCCGCTGCCACCTGAGCTAGATGAATTGTCGCTTTTTGAGCCCAACTGAACGGGCATTAATAACCCAAGTGGAGAGTAAAGCTATGTCTAAAATTACTGGCGTAATGATTCAACGTGTTACTCATGGTATTGGTGTTTCCCGCAAGGGCCCGTCACCTAAGCCTTACGATTTTGCTAACCTTACTTTCCTTATTCCTGCGACCAGCTTTGATATGCCAGAGTGCAAAATAACTAACTGGGGCTTTGAAGCTAAGGAAATGCCACTTAAGAACGATCCTATTGTGCTGGCTAATATTGCCAACTGCCCCAAACTCCAGCCTATTACCCTGTTACTGGAAGCCGACCCGCGCAACCCTGCTCAAAATATCGTTGCTGGCTTTGAACTTGAAGGCGGGGCAAAACAGGACGATTTCGGCCCACTCCATAAAAAGCCTTAACTAATCCGGTGCCTGAGGAGGAGGAGCGAATACGTGCAGCGACCGACGATGAGGGCACCATATAAATGATTTGTGTCGAATTAACGTCCGAGGGGTATATCAGACAGGCCCCGCCGGAAACATGTTCTTACGTGCTGTTGACAACTCAGGAGCACACCACGTTAACGGATATATCGAGCTGGTTTCAGTTCGATGTAACCATCACGTCAATAGCCTTTGGTTTCGGATTAACCATTTGGGTTGTTGGTTTAAAACTGGGCGCCATTGCCCGTGTCATTGTTGGTGCAAAAAGAGGATAAATAAAATGCAAAAACTTTCAGGCTTGTTCCGTAATGGTTGTATTGCTGCTGTCGCTTCCCTGTCTGCCGTTGGTGCTGCTCATGCTGCTGCTGGTGAGACTTCCGCTGCTGCCGGTGCTGCGCTCGATTCGGCGCTGTCAGATGTAAATGCGACCTCTCCCAAGGTCATGATGGTGGTTGCTGCGGTTGTTGGTGTCGGCATCCTGATCAGCCTTATTCGCAAAGCCTAAGCCATGTCCCTGCTTATCGGGACGCTCTGGTTTTTGTTCTTTGTCGAGGGATGGAGAGCATCCTTTTCAATCTAAGGCGGCTTCGGTCGCCTTTTTTCATATTGGGGGCTGTGTGCGCATAGGTTGGCTTCTGTTGTTTGTGTCCTTTTCTTCTTACTCGTGGGACGGGTGTCCTCCTGATGTCTCGCTTGGTATGGTGACAATGGCCACGCCTCTCCCTATCTGTTTGAAATATGATAATTCGCCTAAAGGCGGTTGCACCGTTAAAT
>NZ_JAACGC010000167.1:0-1296 GCF_029237385.1 Aeromonas sp. 1HA1 | reverse complement strand
TTGCGCCACTTTTTTTGCAATCGGCTCCAGCGGGACGTTCCATGGCAGCAGGGCTTCGAGCTTTTCCAGGGTATCGGCCTCGCCAATCCGCTCCAGCACATAGTTGATATAGGCTGACGGCTCCAGCTGATTGGCCTTGGCCGTCTCCAGCAACGAGTAGCAGGTCGCGCTCGCCTTGGCCCCGTGCCTGCTGTCGGCGAACAACCACGCCTTACGGCCGACCGCAAACGGGCGGATCGCATTTTCCGCCAGTACGTTGCTGATGTGCAGATCGCCGCGCGCGCAGTAACCCACCAGACAGGACCACTGCGCCAGCGTGTACTCCATCGCTTTTCTCGTCAGCGAGCCTTTCATGACCTTGCCGACGTTCTCTTCCAGCCAGCTCTTGAACTCGCCCAGCAGCGCAACGCTACGCGACTGCCGCGCCTGATAGCGCTCGGCATCACTGCCATCCCGCAGCTCCCGCTCAATCGCATAGAGGTGACCTATGTACCCCAACGCCACATCGGCCTTGCTGGCTTTGCGTTTGTCCTTCGCCGCGATGCCCTGGGTCGCTTCGATAAATTTACGCCGGGCATGGTCCCAGCAACCGATGCGGGTGAGCCCGCTCGTTCGGCACACCTCGGCGTAGCCGGAATAACCATCGGCTTGCAATATGCCGCCAAAGCCCGCCAGCAGGCGCACGGGAACGCTGCCAGCGCGCGACGGATCATATTCAAATAACACCGAATGTCGGCCCGGGGGCCCGCCGCGGATCACCCACATCCATTTATCCGATTGGGCGGTTTTACCCGCTTCCTTGAGCACCTGGATCCGGGTTTCGTCAGCTTGCAGGTAAGCAGCGCCGTTTTGCTCTTCGCGCAGCAGGTTCATCAAGGGCTGGAATACCTCGTCCAACCGGATGAGCCAGTGAGCCATGCTGGTGCGGCTCACCTCCTGCCCCAAGCGCTTAAACATCTGCTCTAACCGGTACAATGGCAGACCATCGGCGTACTTCGAGGTGATGATGTAGCCCAGCAGGGACGGGGTGGCGATACATTTGCCCAGTGGGTGCACCGGGCGGCAGGCCGCGATGATCCGTTCTTGGCCATCGTGCTCGAACACCGCCTTCTCTTGCCAGATCTCCAGCACCTTGAGTTGGGCTGGAATGAACTGCAGCTCTTCTTTGACCTTGGTGAAGAAGACCTTACTGGCCCCGGCTTTCTCTTCATCGCTAAGGGTCAGCTCGATACGCTCGCGAAGCAGTGAGTCAGAGAAACCCCGCTGACGGCGCTTGGGAGGGGTCTTGGGTTTGGC
>NZ_JAACGC010000166.1:0-1297 GCF_029237385.1 Aeromonas sp. 1HA1 | reverse complement strand
CGGCATGTACTGAATGTGATCGCAGACTGGCCGGTGAACCGGGTCAGTGAACTGCTGCCTTGGCGTGTTGCTCTACCTGCTGAATAACCTGTCGCCCCTGTCAATACGGCCTTCGCTGGACGCTTACGAATCAACAGGGCCTTCTGGGAATGCGTTGCCGATCACACCGGCCTAGAATGGTTGCATATACCAAGCACATGTAAATAAAATAAATTTTCTTTGTAAATCAATGGCTTATTTGGTTATTTTGCAAGCTTAACATTCCTTTGTGTAAACAAACATTCAATTACTGGGGAGTTGTTTACACAATTCCTGTCTCTAACAATCAGTGTTGTATACTGACATGCACAGGGACTGCCTAACATCATCTGTCATCCATTTTTTGGCTGCCAAGCGTAGCGAGGCAGGGCAAGTACACTACGAGTACACTAAAAGGCGCCTGTGAAGGTGCAATTAGCAGTGCTGTAATTGGTACCCAAACCATCAGGCCCCGACTATGAGCAATCAGATTCTCTCCGCGACTGCGGCCAGCATCACCGAACTGAAACGCAACCCGATGGGCACACTCAAGAAGGGCAATGGTTCTGCCGTTGCCATCCTCGACCGCAACGAACCAGCCTTCTACTGTGTGCCCCCCGAACTCTTTGCCTGCTATGTCGAGCTGGTCGAAGACGCCGAGCTTAACCGGATAGTTGAGGAACGCATGGCCTCACTCGACAGGGTCAACGTCTCGCTGGATGACCTATGACGACAATTGCACATTTTCACAACTTGTTTACAAATGTCTTAGCTAAAGTGTAGAGGGGGTGTAATGAGAGGCAAAGATTTAACATTTAGCCGTTATGACGCAGCGGTTTATCTGCGAAATGAGCAAGACATAAAAGCTTATCTGGAAGCTGTATTAGAGGATGGTGATCCTTCGATGATTGGTGTTGCTCTCGGCAATATCGCCCGTTCTCGGAGCGTTAGCCAACTTGCGATGGATGCCAAAATGAGCAGAGATAGCATCCTTGACGTTTTGTCAGGTCAAGGGAGCCCAAATTTCGCCACAATAGCAAAACTGGCAAATGTAATGGGATTTCGGATAGAGCTAATGCAAAACTCAGTTAGTCGGCCTGTGGAACGATAACTTTTAGCTACTCCAGCACTTTTGTGCCATGTCCTCTATAAGAGAGCTATTGTCAAATCTGGTGTATGGCGTCGGTCAGGCGGCACTCCTGTCTGACTCCTCCAGCACCTTTACTCCGTCCTTGAATTTCACGTTGTTCGCTACCAACGTCAGCAGCGCAAATCCCTT
>NZ_JAACGC010000165.1:0-1299 GCF_029237385.1 Aeromonas sp. 1HA1 | reverse complement strand
CGCAGTAACTGCCACCCGCAAATGGCCGCCTTTCTGGACATGCTGGCCTATGCCGAGGGCACCAAAGGGCTCGGCGATGATGGATACAACAAGCTGGTCAACCCGGCGGGGTTCTTCACCGACTACCGCACCCACCCGAATGTGTCCGTCATCGTCAGGCCTGGCTTGGTCAGCACTGCAGCTGGGCGTTACCAGCACCTGTCGCGGCACTGGCGGCACTATCAAATGCTGCTGGCGCTGCCGGACTTTGGCCCTGAGTCGCAAGACACCTGGGCCATCCAGCTTATCCGTGAACGCAAGGCGCTGGACGATGTGATAAAGGGACGCATCAGCCAAGCGATCGGCAAGTGCGCCAACATCTGGGCCAGCCTGCCGGGCGCGGGTTATGGCCAGCGTGAGCACAAGCTGGCTGACCTGCTGGCCAAGTTCGAAGAGTTCGGTGGGGTGCTGGCATGAACATCCTCAAGTGGCTGTTCTCCAACCTGCAGTTAGTGCTGGTGCTGGCCCTGCTGGTAACCATACGTGCAGGCTACAAGGTGCTAAAAGAACGCACCAAGGCGCTGGCTGATGCCGACAGCACCATCAGCACCTTGCAGCTGGCTAACCAGTTGATGGCCGAAGACTTCGAAACTCTCTCGCAGAAAGAATCAGGCTTGCGCGTCCTGCTTAAACACCAGAACGCCGCCCTGACCGAGCTCGACCAACAACAGAGGAAAACTGCCGATGACCTGCAACACGCCCTGGCCACGCCGCCGGCGGGCCGCCCGGATTGTGCTCGCGAGCCTCTGCCTGTTGGCGCTCTGCGCCTGCTCCAGCCAGCCAAGGGCTCTGGTGCACACCCAGGTGGTGAAGCGGCTACCGCCGCCGGGGCTGGTGCCCCACTGCCCGGAGCCTGAATTTAATGGCACTACCTGGGGCGAGGCCGTGGCCTTTATCCCCACCCTGCAGGGCGCGCTGCGCCGCTGCCAAACCCAACTCAACACCCTAAACGACTGGATAACCCAAGAGGAAACCACCCCATGAGCAAGCAAACCATCACCCTGACCATCGCCGGCACCGACATCTGCTTTGAACCCACCCTGGTGGCCTACAACAGCTACATCAACGGACTGTCAATGAGCGACAAGGTGGCGCCGTCCCATCAGTACCTCAAGCGCATCGTCTGCGCACAAAGCAAAGAGGCGCTGGACACGCTGCTGGCTCGCCCCGGCGCCGCGCTGCAGGTCGCCGCCAAGGTCAACGAGCAGTTCGCCCCTGACCTGGATATCGAAGTAAAAAACTGACGGCGCGCGCCGAGGC
>NZ_JAACGC010000164.1:0-1319 GCF_029237385.1 Aeromonas sp. 1HA1 | reverse complement strand
ACAGCTGGAGCGGTGCGAGCGTGGCGGGCGTGCCGGGCTTTACCTTGCCGGCGGACTGGAGCGGGGTAGTGAATGGCAATGTAGCGGGGACCACGGACGAGGGCGGTGCTGCCAATCAGGACTTCACTGTGACGGTCACGGCGACCAATGATGCCCCCATGCTGACCGTCTCGGATCTGCGTATCTCTGAAGAGGGGCTGCTTGGGGCCAATCCGGATAATTCACCCAATCCGGGCGATACCACTGACAGCACATCAGCCAATGCCACGGCAGGTGTGACGGACATCGACAGCAGTGCCTTTACCTTTACTCTCTCATCACCATCCAGCTTGAGCTCCGGGGGGCAGCCTGTTGTGTGGAGCGGTATCGGCTCTGCGATCCTGGTTGGCTCTGTGGGTGGGAACCCGGTCATACAGGTATCTGTGGATCCGACGGGCAAATACACGGTCGACCTGCTGGGCCCCATCGATCATGAGTTTGGAGACAATCAGGAAGGGCTGGAGACATTTACGTTCAACCTGTCGGTCAGCGACGGTGATTTGAGTGATACCAAACAGGTCACTGTTGTCATTGAAGACGATGAGCCCGTGCAGCCTGTCGATCTTAATACCCGTGTCGAGGAGTTTTCGAATCCAGGCACCAATCTGATGATCATTTTGGATACATCAGGCAGCATGGATTACGCCTCAGGAGTGGCTGGATTTGCTACTCGAATGGCCATTGCCAAGGCATCCATTTTGCAGCTCATTGGTGATTATGACGATGTAGGGGACGTAATGGTGCGTCTGGTTGGTTTTGCCAGCTCGGCAACCACTAACTTCCTGGGATCTGGCGATGTCTGGCTGACAGCCACTCAGGCTTTGAATGTCATCAATGGTATTACCGACTACTTGGGCAACGGTGGGACTGACTATGACGATGCTCTGATCAAGGCTATGTCAGCTTACGACTCGGCAGGAAAAATCATCGGTGGTCAGAGTGTGCTGTATTTCCTCTCCGATGGCCAACCAACCGAAAGTACCAATTGGCCTGATGTAAGTGGTACGGGAAGTTCAGGCATCAATACGGCGGAACAAGCCGCTTGGGAGGCCTTCCTCAATAGCAACGATATCAATGCTTATGCTCTGGGCATGGGGACGGGGGCAACGGCTGGTGCGCTGGCGCCGATAGCTTACAACGGAAGCACTGGCCAACGAGCTATTGTCAAATCTGGTGTATGGCGTCGGTCAGGCGGCACTCCTGTCTGACTCCTCCAGCACCTTTACTCCGTCCTTGAATTTCACGTTGTTCGCTACCAACGTCAGCAGCGCAAATCCCTT
>NZ_JAACGC010000163.1:0-1385 GCF_029237385.1 Aeromonas sp. 1HA1 | reverse complement strand
CAGCCAGTTCCCGCAGCTGCAGAGCCTGCGCTTTGGGGAGAGTGACATCGTCTCGGGGCTGGCCATCCCGCGCCTTGGCAAACTGGTGGTGACCCTGCATGACTAATCCAACCCCGCTTGAACACGAGCTGCAGGCGCCGGTGCTACCGGATGCCAGCGCCCCCTGGTGGGAAGACGGCTACACCATCAGCCCCGCCCACGCAGAGCCCGGGTTTCTGGCCCGGGGCATCAACGCCTTCTGGCAGCGACTCAAGGGCTGGCTACTGCTGCCACTGGCCCAGCAAGACCCGCTGACCTGCTCCGAATCGCTGCTGGCGCTGCTCGCCTGGGAGCGGGACATCGCCCGCTTTAATGGCGAGCCGCTGCCGCTCTTTCGCAAGCGGGTCAGGTTCGCCTTTGTGAACGCCCGGG
This sequence comes from Aeromonas sp. 1HA1, assembly GCF_029237385.1. NCBI lineage: Bacteria > Pseudomonadati > Pseudomonadota > Gammaproteobacteria > Aeromonadales > Aeromonadaceae > Aeromonas > Aeromonas sp. 1HA1. The sequence continues at coordinate 974 of NZ_JAACGC010000163.1, read as the reverse complement.
ATGCCGGCGAGGTGGCGGGCTTTAAGCGCATCTTCGAGCGCCTTGATATCGGCTGGTGCGACATTCACGAACGCCAGGCCGGCACGCCCTGGGACGTCATCACCATCGAGGTGACCGACAGCGCCATCGCCGCCAACCAGCAACTGATGGAAACCCTCATTCAACACTATGGCCGCACCTGCCGCCGCTACCGCTTCCAGGTGGTGTACCCGGTCACCGGCCGCCTTCACACCGGCCGCATCGACATGAGCCAGCAGGTATTCGGCGCAACCCTCAAGAGGACAGCATGAGCCAAATCATTACCAACGCCTTCTCCCGCTACTGGCAGGAGTGCCTCGCCACCCAGGCACCGGTGGTGCTCGATGAGTTCGTGCTGGCCAACGTGCCAGGCCTTGACCCCGAGGCCCCCATCAACCCGGACAGCGGCCTGCCGCCGGCGAACCAGATTGTGCACCGCCACGCGGTGGACCAGCGCGGGCGCATCAACAACGATGCGGTGGCCTACACCATCGTCATGGACACCACGGTCGGCGATTTCAGCTTCAACGCCATGTACCTCATCAACAAGGCCAGCGGCGTGGTGGGGATGATTGTGCACAAGGGGCTGGAGACCAAACTCAAGACGATTGAGGCCAGCGGCCAGACCGGCAACAGCCTGGTGAAGTCCATGCTGATGGAATACGACCGGGCAAGCGAGGCCACCGCCACCCATGTGGACGCCAGCACCTGGCAGATTGACTATGCCGCCCGCCTGCGCGGGATGGACGATGACCTGCGCCTGCAGGCGCTGCAGTTCTTCGGGCCGGCCACCTTCTATGGCAACGGCTTTAACTTGGTCAATGAATCGGGGGTCTACAAGGTGCAGCCCGGGGTGGCCTATGTGGGCGGCCTACGCGCCCAGCTCGATGAAGTCAAGAAGGTGACCCCCAGCGCCAAGCCGGTGGGGCTCTGGCTCGACATCTACCGGGCGGGCT
>NZ_JAACGC010000162.1:0-1424 GCF_029237385.1 Aeromonas sp. 1HA1 | reverse complement strand
CAAGGGATTTGCGCTGCTGACGTTGGTAGCGAACAACGTGAAATTCAAGGACGGAGTAAAGGTGCTGGAGGAGTCAGACAGGAGTGCCGCCTGACCGACGCCATACACCAGATTTGACAATAGCTCCCATACACCACATTTTACAATAATTATACTGCCATGTGTTACATTGACGCATATCAATCAGTAGTATAGATTCCTGCACCCTAATGATTATTAAGCAAGTTTATGTACTATGGAAGCTGTACTCTCATCAACTAAAAAACAAAAATTTGTTAATTTCGCCGCCGATGTTTTCGCACTAAATACATTTTGTTATTTCATATCAATACCAATAGAACTGGGTTTTGCACAGATGAGTTTAGAAACTCACCTGCACGCTAGACTAATAGGGCTATTTATAATCACCTCAACAGCAAGACCTTTCGGTATTTGGCGTGATTGGATTTTCAAGAGATGCAAATTGACCGAACAAAACAAAGGCATTTTCCCTTATGTAGTTGACACCTTTGCCTATCTATCCTTTGAAATGCCATTATACCTAATTAATCTGTCGATAAGTGGCGCTTCTCCTGATCAAATGATCAGAAGTGTTTTTATATTTTGTTTAATTGCAGGCGTTGTCGGCCGACCATACGGAATTTATCGCGCTTTCCTCAGAGCAAAAATATTTAAAATAAACAACACCTGTAATAAAGGTGATTAAATATTACTGTATAAGAAGCACCAATAAGGTGACGATCTTGGCGACAGGCAAGATTGGAGCGCGACCAGACGGTAAGGCTTCTAACGCATCTACACCTTTTTCTCGATACCACTGAAACCAGCGGCCAATGGCCGAGCGAGCCGCGCCAGTAAGATGATGAACATCGGTGATCGAGCGACCTTCATGTAACAGCAAGATGGTCATCAGGCGACGAGCATGCCCTTTATCAAGAGTGGCGTGGATGATTTTGTGAATGCGGCGCCGCTGTGGTCGTGACAGGGGTAATAAGAGTGGCATCAACTCACTCCTTTGGGTGCGACTTGTTTTGTTTGGCGACTAATGAGATCGCACAAACTGGACTGAGTTCCCTGCCTCCAGTGATCTACGATTCGGAACAGCTATTTAGATGAAGTAACATCGTTCTGCTCACACATGATTGAGTACCATGTAGCGACGCGACGGCTTAACTTCAGGGCACCTTGATGAAATATGGCCAGATCCCAAGGTCGATGAGCAAGCAAGGCACTCCAGCTGGTGGCGATCAGCCCCCTCACCACATAATACGGCACCAACTTGCTCATGCAGACGCTCCCCCCAGGGCAAGATCGCGAACGTTTTTTGACCAAGAAAAACAGGTTTGACCCTGCGATCCAGCTGTGATCTTATGCTCCTTTTTCAGGAGTGCCTTCATGTCTATTGATGCTGTTTTTGCTCAGTT
>NZ_JAACGC010000161.1:0-1429 GCF_029237385.1 Aeromonas sp. 1HA1 | reverse complement strand
GAAGTAATGGGATGGTCGCCCCTCCCCAAAACGGCATCTGAGTGCCAAAGTGGCGAATGTAAGTTCCCACTGATGAGAGAGGCGACCACCATGAAGGCTACGGCTATCGGCATCGATCTGGCAAAACATCTCTTCCAATTACATGGCGTTGATCAACATGGCAAGACGGTCCTCAAGCGACAGTTGAAGCGGGATCAGATGCTCTCATTCTTTAGCAATCTTCCTCCTAGCCTGATCGGCATGGAGGCATGCGGCAGTGCCCATTACTGGGCCAATAAACTGCAAGGAATGGGGCATACCGTCAAACTGATGGCGCCGCAGTTCGTGAAGCCCTATGTGAAGACCAACAAGAACGATGCCGCCGATGCCGAGGCCATTTGCGAAGCGGTAACCCGGCCAACCATGCGCTTCGTGCCGATAAAGAGCAGCGAACAGTTAGCCGTCCTAGCCCTGCATCGCGCTAGGCAGGGGTTCGTCAAGGCCAGGACCGCCCAGGCCAACCAGATCCGAGGACTGTTGGCGGAATATGGGCTCATCATCCCCCAGGGCATCACCCACATCGGCCAGCGTGTTCCCGAATTCCTGGAGGACAGTGAAAACGGCTTGCCAGGGACGTTTCGCCAGTTGCTGATGCAACTCCACGAGCACCTCAAGGAACTCAATAAGCAGGTCAACGAGCTGGAGGAAGCGATCGTACGCTGGCATCGAGACAGTGTCGCCAGCCAAACATTGGCACAGCTACCCGGTATAGGTCCTATCACCGCCAGCGCCCTGGTGGCCTCCATTGGCAATGCGAGAAATTTCCAGAATGGCAGGCAGTTGGCCGCGTGGCTGGGGTTGGTGCCACGGCAACACTCCAGCGGTGGCAAGCAGACCCTGCTGGGGATCAGCAAGCGCGGCGACAGCTACTTGCGCACACTGTTAATTCATGGCGCTCGGGCCGTATTGCGCGTAGCTGAGCGCAAGGAGTCGTTTGCAGGAAGCTGGCTGGCCGGGGTAATGGCAAGGCGCAATCATAATGTGGCGGCAGTAGCGCAGGCCAACAAGACGGCTCGCATCGTCTGGGCCTTGCTGGCGTACGACAGAAAATATGATGCCCACTTTGGAATGGGCGCATGAAAAACAGGTTTAGTAAGGGCGGGCTGACAGCCCTGCAACAAGACGGTTGGCAATGATAATGAAGCACAGATTGCGCAGGCAATCATGAAGTGATGGCGAGACAGGTCAGACCGTGGCTGGCAAAACCCGGTGTTAACACAGCACGTCGTTAAGTGCGTTGTAAGTGATAGAGGAGCCAGTCAGCGAATTCCATCAGGGATAGAGGCAGTAGCCTCGATCGAAATCCGGATCTATGGCTGCAATCTCCACCTGACTCACTTTCATGGATTGAGGGCTTGGCAAACCGGGGCGACCATCTATGTTAACAGGG
>NZ_JAACGC010000160.1:0-1446 GCF_029237385.1 Aeromonas sp. 1HA1 | reverse complement strand
GGGACATCCTCGGCAAGGTGTTCGATACCCTGCTCACACCGTGGCGGGCGTTGATCTGGCTGGTGAAACAGGCGCTGGATGCCATGAGCTTGATCCCCGGCATCGACATCGATACCAGCGCACTGGAAGGCGATATCTTGCCCAAGTACCTGCGCTCACAAGCCGAGGAACAACAAGCGGGCGTCATCAATAGCCCACTTGCCCGCTACCGCCAGCAAGACCAGAGCGCGGTGCCAGCCGGGGGCTTGGGCCAACAACTGATCCAGGCTAACGCGGCTGCCAGCTCTGCCAACCAGAAGCCGACCAAGTCGCTGCACATCGGCGAAGTGCACATCACCAACCAAAACCCCATGACGCCCGAAGAGTTGGAGAAAAGCGCATGGGTCGAGCAACGCGGATGAGGAGCGCAGCGCGGATGATAGGAGCACAACGTAGATGAATGAGCCCAAGTACATCGACATCCTGGTGGTGAACGGCGCCTGGCAGCTCGATGCCGGCGGCCAGCCCCGCACCACCCAGGACCGCCACAGCATCGGTCAGGACATCAAACACCGCATCATGGAGTCCGGGCTCGCCCGCAAGCTCATCGGCGAGCGCAGCCCGACCCTGCGCAGCGACGTGATGACCGAGATTGAACTGCTGGTAGAAGACGACGAGCGGCTGGTGCCCGGCACCATCCTCATCCGTGAAGAGGCCCCGGACCGGCTCCTGGTCACCGCCCGCACCTATGAATTCGGCGAACTGGAGGTAACCCTGTGAACCTGCGCCCGACCGTGGACTTTATGGCCCTGCTGGCCGAGACCGGCGTCCCGACCACCGAGCAGGCCATGGAGACCGAGCTCAAACAGGAGGTGGTGGCCGCCGGCTCCCTCATCACCAATGACAGCGATGTGAGCCCCTTCTGGCGGCTGGTGCGCGGGGTGGTGATAACGCCGGCGCTGTGGCTTATCCGCACCCTGCTGGCGGGCCATGTGCTGCCCAACACCTTCGCGGCCACTGCCACCGATGCCTATCTTGACCTCAAGGCCTGGGACGTGGACCTGACCCGCAAACCCGCCCAGACCACCCGGGGCCTGGTCAACTTCGTCAAGGCCAACCCCAGCGAAGCGGTCACCATCCCGGCCGATATCTGGGTCACCACCGAGCGCATCAACGGCACCATCTACCGTTTGCGGCCCTTGCAGACGGTGGTGAGCCCGGCCGGCGAAGCGGTGGCCCGGGTGGTGTGCGAGGCAGAGTTCCCGGGCGCGGCCTGGAATCTGGCGCCGGGCTATTACAACCTGCTCAGCGAACCGGTGACCGGCATCCTGTCGGCCCGCAACGATGACAGGGAGTGGATAACCACCCAGGGCGCCGATGCCGAGGGCAATGACGCTTTGGGCCTGCGCATCCAGAACCAGTTCTCGGCGGTGGGGCGTTATCACATCGACGCCATTTACCGCTCCA
>NZ_JAACGC010000159.1:0-1485 GCF_029237385.1 Aeromonas sp. 1HA1 | reverse complement strand
CGAACAGGGATTGCAGGCTGGAGCTCACTCTGGGAAGGCTGGCAAACACTGCAAAGTAAACTGGACGGCTTTATTGCCGCCAAAGAGATGATGGCTTCGGGGATCAAGATCTGATCAAGAGACAGCAATAAGACACCTAAATGAAGATGCAAACGGCAAATATAATCCAGCCTCATATGAATTATGCATTCCTCTTAACCATTCATAATTTTTAGCAATTGCAGATAAAGAACCAAAATTTGCTCTATACAATAATTCCTTCATATATTGAGATTGCCCCTCACATGGAGAGGTTTGCATTAGGGATGTAAATTCACTCTCGTTCATGAAATGATATTTATGATTTCTAACTTCGGAAAGAATCTTATTAATTACGAGGATAAACTGTGATGCATATTTACCTAGTATTTTTTCGTACGTGTTTTCCATTACAACTTAACTCCTTTGATGAGCCTGAATATTTAGCCAATAATCGATTTGGCATATAACGCCTCAAACAACGGCTTGGTAAAGTTGGCGGCCTTTTTGCCCATGCAAAAAAGCTGACAGCTTTACCAAGTCCGCTTGCTTTGACTTGTTAAGTATTCAAAGTTATGGACACTTAGACGCCCAAATAGCATTGGCGGCTAGAGTTAGTTTGCATTGATCTTCTGCTTTAAAGACACCAGGGATTTCCCTACCACAAAATCGCTCATATTTTATGGCAGTATCTGAATGGTAAAATAAACGGCAAGATGAAGATTCAGACGATTGTCTAACAGCGACCGAAGCGATGCAGTCTGCATCAGCTGCACAGAGGGTCTGGCACCCGCCATTAACTGATTCAAATATAGACATAGTTCCTGATTTAGCGATATATCCGCCCTCTAGCTCCCACCACCCTTCCTTAACGGTAACGCCATCTGAGTTTACGAAGTCTCGTAGGCTTATGCTGAGTAATCCATTGCTTGGGCTATCGCCACAGCTTAGAAGTCTATTGCCCGTACCATCGTCAAAAAAGTTTGTAGATATCATTCTTGTCAATGTACCGGTGGGGACTGTATGAGTACTGGATGGGCAGCCTACTGGATATATATTGTTTGCCGCTAAGGCCTCACACATATGCTGATGATTCAGTTCTACTGTCTGGTTTTGTGACAAAACAGAATTGAAGCGACAATCATAGGCATCCCATAATCCATCATGATTGGTGTCTTCATCGATATCGTCAACTCGATCACCATTTAGATCCCAGCAATTAATGCCAGCAACTCCAGCCGCTCCGGTTGCCCCTTGAGGACCTGCAGATCCAGCAACGCCGGTTTCTCCATTTTGTCCGGTCGATCCATTATCGCCCTCTAACGGGCAGCCTGTAAGAAGAAGTAATGGGATGGTCGCCCCTCCCCAAAACGGCATCTGAGTGCCAAAGTGGCGAATGTAAGTTCCCACTGATGAGAGAGGCGACCACCATGAAGGCTACGGCTATCGGCATCGATCTGGCAAAAC
>NZ_JAACGC010000158.1:0-1669 GCF_029237385.1 Aeromonas sp. 1HA1 | reverse complement strand
CTGCATGCTAGTACAATCAGAACCACCATCGCTAATGAGGCCAGCATTGCCGGAGCCATTGCATTTCGCGTCAATGCTGGCGGCGATAACTATCTACGCTATTGCAGCAATATAGGTGCAGTGCGGGACTGGTTGAATGCGGCCCTAACACCGTGGAATGTTAAGAACAGGTTGTATATCGAAGACCCCGCATACCCTATGACGGAATATCACATTCCGGGTAAACATGCGGTGATCACCTACCTGACCGTTCTCGGCGACTACCTCATCGGTACGTCAAACGGTGCGGGATCGTCATCTGCCACCAGACTCAAAGTTGACCCCAGCGGAAATTTGTTTGCTACAGGCGGCGTATATGACGCGGGGCACAGGGTATACAGCCCCCACAACCCGCCACATAACTCCCATAACCACACCGCAGCGCAAGGCAACCAGGACATTGTCGCCAGCGGCTGGGGGCAGGTAGGCACCTACATGTTTGCCGCCGTTATCCCGGGCCATGCCACCTCCATGAACCCGTCCGCAACAATCGCCGGCTCATCGCTGCGACCCGCCAACTGTTCGGAGTGGGGACAGAATCGAGGATTGGCACTACCAGGCACATGGAAGTGCTTGGGCTTCGTCACGCACAACGATGACGACCGCTGGGACGACCGTACCACCCTGTTTATTCGTATCGCCTAAACCTCGGAGACCGTAATGGAACGTATTGAAGTACTGAGCGCTGCGCGTCCCCGCCATGACGAATCAGATCCCGACAGCATCACCCTGGATGTGCTGTTTGCCCACCTGCCCGAGCCGGTGCAGTTCGCCGCCCGCAAGGATGACTCGGAAGAACATGGCCGCGAGCTCTATAGCCGGGCCGTGTTTGGCGAGTTTGGCGACATCGAGGTGATTACCCCTGCGCCGCCGACCGAGGCGCAGCAACAGGCCATCCTGGCGGACAAGCTGAAACAGGCGGCCAGCGCCATGGCGCCGCTGGAGGATGCCCACACCCTTGGCATCATCAGCGAGGCAGAGCGCGAGCGGCTCACGCGCTGGCAGCGCTACCGTGTCACCCTCTACCGCCTGCCACAAAGTGACGGCTGGCCAAGCGAGGTCAGCTGGCCAGAGGCGCCGCAATGAGTTGGACGCAAGGGCCGCTGCGCTGGCCTGCCAGTGCTGCCAGCCTGCACACCCGCGCCCGGGGTGTGCTCGGCCAACTGCCCGCCGCCCAATCCAGTGCCATGGACCGCCTGCAAGGGCTTGCGGACCGTGCCCAGTACCGCCGCCACCCGCTAAGCGGGGCGGCCACCGCCCTGGCGGGCCTGCGCAGCGAGCTCGACCGGCTGCTGGTGACCGGCCGCTGCCTGACCGTCACCCCCTACCAGCACGGGGTGGGCCAGCAGCAGGGCAACCAGTACCACCTGTCCGCCCCCAAGGCGGTGGCCACCCTGGTCGCCAAGCTGCAAGATGGCGCCGACCCGCGTTTGCCCGCCGGCCAGCTGCATGCCCTCGCCTGGCTGGTCACCGGTCACAGCGCCGATGACCTGGCCCAGCAGCTGGCGGTGCTCTGCGCCCTGCTGCCGCTGCCGGAGTGGTGCGCCACCCTGCGCCGCCTCACCGCCCACAACGACACCATGAACCAGCCCACGGCGGCCAAGGTGCCACGCTGGCGCGCCGATGAGCC
>NZ_JAACGC010000156.1:0-1744 GCF_029237385.1 Aeromonas sp. 1HA1 | reverse complement strand
CGAACAGGGATTGCAGGCTGGAGCTCACTCTGGGAAGGCTGGCAAACACTGCAAAGTAAACTGGACGGCTTTATTGCCGCCAAAGAGATGATGGCTTCGGGGATCAAGATCTGATCAAGAGACAGGGAAGACACCGGCCTGAGGCCGGTGTTTATTTTCGCACTATATTTATTGATAATTTATCCGGAGCAGCTAATTCGGCTATTCAATACTACCTGCTAGCTCAATGGATTTCTTAATGTCTGGCCAAAGCCATACTTTTATACCACTTTGTTTCGAACTATATGCCTCAGCCATACTTACAAGCGTGTTAGTTAAATTTAGAAACTCCAAACTTGGGTCTTCACTTTGTATGGCCCTGTAGTCTGATCTCGATGGCAGGCATTGTTCAATTACTTGTCTCCCAAATCTATCTTTATCATATTCATGTGATAGCACTATGGATGCCATACATAGATCTATATATGCCTTGATGTTTAGATCTTTTGCAATGTCAATTCCCCCATCTTTTATTGGGGATGTTGTATTGTTGAAATGTCTACGTTCATGGAAGGATGGAGCATTGCTGTCCTGCTCTATCAACCCCACGATTAATGCCGCGATGTTTATATATTGTATTTTATCTGATGTTAAACATGCCACCTCTGCTGTACGCAAGCAGGAGTGTAATTTATTTATTAGTTGGTCTATGTCTCTAATCTTTAGACCATATGCGTCGGATAATAAAGTAATGTTGTTCTTTACAAGTTGATCAAATGATTCACCATGTTTGATATTTGGATAGAGCTTGATTTTTACATATCTACCAAAATCAAATCCCTTAACTTGGATATACTCATCTATATTTGGTGTGGGTAAGCTAGCCTTTCTATTAAAAAAACGTTTAAGGTATTGGTTGGAATCAAAGTTATCCCCATAAACTGAAGTTATCGAGTGATAAAGTTGGTCAGTGTCCGTAGCTATTACAAAAACAAAGTTTTTAATGGAAAAGAAATGCTTTACTACCTCGAGCATTTCAATTGCATATGTTGGGCGGCAGCGGTCTAACTCATCAATGAGAACTATAACCGGCAACTCTGAACCATTCACAGTCTCTAATGACTTAGCAAGGTTACCTAATGCATCTCTCGTGTTGGTGATGGCCTCGATTTGGCTTTGATAATTTTCGGCTAACTGTTTAGTTATATTTTGAGGTGCTTCATCTAAAAGCTTATTGACCGCTTCCATTCCTATCGATGAGTCATTTAGTAATTTAGCCGACGCAATGCCGGCCAATCCGACCAGGGTACCTTTAAGAGCTTTTCCTAAAGCACTCTTTACTTCTAAAAGAACGCCTTCTGAAATTGCCCCTTCCATCAGTCGCTCAAGTTGGTTGAGTAACTCACTTGCAACAACAGTTAGTGGTTCTTGGGAAAAATCACTTTCCCAAGCATCTATATAAATGGTTGGGTGACCACGATCCATCAACTCTACATAGAAGCGCTTCAAGAACTCTGTCTTACCAGTTCCCCAAGAGCCATTTAAATTTAATACGAAGCCATCTTTTTCTCCAATGAGATAGTTGGCAAGGAATTGGCCATAATCCTTTCGATTTAGCTTACAATTATCGAAGTTATGAGGTAAGCGCCGTTAAATCGACCTACTTGCCTTTACCGTATTGCGCCACTTTTTTTGCAATCGGCTCCAGCGGGACGTTCCATGGCAGCAGGGCTTCGAGCTTTTCCAGGGTATCGGCCTCGCCAAT
>NZ_JAACGC010000155.1:0-1776 GCF_029237385.1 Aeromonas sp. 1HA1 | reverse complement strand
GGTGAAGGACAGGAAATCGATCTTGGTTTTGGCGTTATGACCAGTCATCAAAGAAGACCCCCTGATCATAGAAGCCGCGCCAAGTGGCATCGGTGACTTCGACAGGTACAAAATCGAAATCTGGGTAGGTGTGTGAGAGATAACGACCGAGCTGGGGGAGATCGCGGAAGAACTCAACCTGACCAGCAACGCAGGCGGAAACCTCGCCCGTGGGCTCATGCTGCCAATACACATTGCGCTCTGGCTTAACTACGGCTGAAAAAACGGTCATTCCCTACCCCCTGATATGGCTCGCAAAATGCGCATCCATACAACTCAACGTGGGCAAGCATACAACCGAGTCCGCACACATGCAACCATGTGATGTAAAATCAGCAGGCATACACCAAGAGGCCGCGAAATGACGCACATAGGCGACAATATAAAACGCATACGCAAGCAGGCAGGATTGAGCCAGCAGGACTTGGCCGAAAAATGCGGCATATCAAAATCGCAACTGTCCCGACTCGAAAGTGGTGAACAAGAAAATCCGCTGGTAAAGACGCTCATCCCGATCGCAACAGCGCTAGGAGTGTCACTTGATGAGATTGTTTACGGGGAAACTACGGAGACAATGAGCTACCTATCCAAGGCAATCGAAGAGTTGCCCGAAGAAGATAAGGTAGCTATCAGAAAACTGATCAGGGGATGGATGCTCATCACCCACACAGAAAAACTAGGCGAATAGCTCGGCGCCAGGTCGCGCATAACACGGGTTATATTAAAGATTTTCGGGCGTCTGGATGATGCCAGCACGCTGCCCCACATCCCTCCTACCTCAAAGCCCCCTGCCCTGTTCGATTGTGGCAGGGGGCCTAGTCTTCAACATAACCACTGATCACATTATGCGCGGTCAGGCTTAGGGGTATGACGAAGGGGCCGGAGGCCCCAAGCTGATGATCCTGATTGGATAGCGGCTTACCATAGCCACATTGAGTGCCCGCAACAAGACATCACCATACCGCACCATATCGGTAAGCTGCATGTGGCAAGAAACAAGAAATCACATTGTTAAACAGGATCTTAGATGACGTTTGAAAGTTGGCTTAAGCTGATCATTACAATAGGTGGAATCATCACTTTTGCACTAAAGGCCTACGTTTGGTGGCAGAAAAGGAAGATTAGGAGGCTGAAAACCGAGCTAGAAAACCAGAAAAAAGACTTGAAGAAATCCCCTGACTTCAAGAAATGAAGCAAGGGGCTATACAAGCCCCTTTAGAATTGATGCCGATAACTAGCTTTATCGGCATCAATAGGACTACTTTTTATTAACATTGTTCGGCTTAGAGCCATCGGGATTTGCTCGAGCATAATTGATCCCGTCACGTCCATAATTGTGATGCTCTGGATGCTTCCCCCGTTCAATCTCTATAGTGAGTTGCTGACGAGAGACGACCCCGCGACCGTGGACCGTATAAGTCAGGTTTTCACCGTTCGGGCCGTCACCATTACCGCGAATATTCTTTGCCATGTGTATCCCCTGTTTGAGCACCATGCTCCATACGGATATTGCGGATATCGTTTACCAAAACCAAGCCCTTACTGACAAAAAACCAACCTTGTAAGAGATAACACCCCTGCCCCGTGGCTGTATCGGGCATGTGGGGATTGAATTCCCCCCGTATTACTACCCGGGGGGCCTGAACAGCAACAGCCCGAAAAGACGCACTGACAAGGCGTAAGAGCTTGGCATGGGCTTGTCTACGACAGGAGGATTAGGCAGTTACCAGCCGCGCC
>NZ_JAACGC010000154.1:0-1825 GCF_029237385.1 Aeromonas sp. 1HA1 | reverse complement strand
CGAATTCCATCAGGGATAGAGGCAGTAGCCTCGATCGAAATCCGGATCTATGGCTGCAATCTCCACCTGACTCACTTTCATGGATTGAGGGCTTGGCAAACCGGGGCGACCATCTATGTTAACAGGGGTCGAGCGCCGTCGACGCCGGACTCCACAAGAAAAGATCGCCATCGTGCAGCAGACCTTTGAGCCCGGGATGACCGTCTCTCATGTTGCTCGCTTGCACGACGTCAACGCCAACCAGCTTTTCAAATGGCGCAAACAATTCCAGGAGGGCTCTCTCACAGCGATCACCGCAGGTGAGGATGTTGTCCCTGCTTCCGAGTTGGCTGCGGCTATCAAGCAGATCCGAGAGCTCCAGCGTCTGCTCGGGAAGAAGACCATGGAGAACGAGATCCTCAAAGAAGCCGTGGAGTATGGCCGAGCAAAAAAATGGATTGCGCATGCGCCCTTGTTGCCGGGGGACGACGATTAAGTGCAGTGAGCCAGGCTCTTAATGTATCGCGTGCGCAACTATCCGTTCGTGTTCATCGAAAACCGGGTTGGCAAGATGGTCGTCATCATCGCCAGCGTGATGATGCAGCCTTACTTGGCCGTATCATGGAGGCGATGGCAGAGCTTCCCTCCTATGGCTATCGCCGGGTCTGGGCGCTGTTACGGCGTCAGTCAGAGGCAACACGACTGCCTGTAGTAAACGCTAAGCGGGTACATCGCGTTATGCGCGATCATGGCCTGCTGCTGGAAAGAAAACCGGCGGCACCGTTGGCCCAGCAGGCACATAAGGGGCGTGTTGCCGTCAAAGAGAGCAATCGACGTTGGTGCTCGGATGGCTTTGAATTTCGCTGTGATAACGGTGAAAAACTACGTGTCACGTTCGCCATGGACTGCTGCGATAGGGAGGCGTTGGACTGGGCGGCCAGTACCGGGGGTTACGACAGTGACACAGTACAAGATGTCATGCTGAGATCTGTCGAACGTCGCTTCGGGGATGCGTTGCCGGCATCACCGGTAGAATGGCTGACAGATAATGGTTCGGCGTATCGAGCCCATGAGACCCGCGCGTTTGCACGAGAAATCGGGTTGGAGCCCAGAACGACGGCGGTGAGAAGCCCACAGAGCAACGGTATAGCGGAGAGCTTCGTGAAGACGATGAAGCGAGACTATATCGAGATGATGCCGAAACCAGATAGCCGAACAGCGGTAGGCAATTTGGCCATCGCGTTTGAGCATTATAACGAGCACCACCCGCACAGCGCCTTGGGATACCGTTCACCCCGGGAATTTCTGCGCAGTCGGGTATCACAACCCTAAGCGGGAAAAAGTGTCTGGACCTATGGGGTCAAATCCAATCTCCGCCACAGGAAAAGAGCCGCCCAGCGCTCAGCCACCTCCCGCTCACTCCAGTTGGCCGCGGTATCTGGCTCCACCTTGAGCACCAAATGATAGTGATTGCTCATCACCGCATAGGCACAAACACCGATAGCAAACAGCCGTGACAGTTGCCCCAACTTGTCGACCACCCACTGGCGCCGATGTTCGTAACTCTGGCCAGAATGGGCATCGTCACCACACAGGAAGGCTCGCCGCACACAGCGGCTGACCACGTGGTAGTAAGGCGTATCCTGCAAGCTGATTTGACGTGAACGGGCAATAGTCATGGCGTATTCCTCAACGGTGACCTCTCTAGTCAAGAGCAGCGCTACGCCTGACTCTTATACACAAATATTGTGAACTGATTGGCACTTTTCCCGATTTCCAGGATCTGATCTCCTATGTGACTCCCGAACATGGTAACGATCATGCTAACTTTTGCTCTTCATCGTGC
>NZ_JAACGC010000153.1:0-1843 GCF_029237385.1 Aeromonas sp. 1HA1 | reverse complement strand
CTTGGCAGTGCGGCATCTGGCAGTCGATGTCAACGATGGTGGCATCGGTCAGCACGGTAGAGAAGAAGTGCTCCTGCTTGCCTTCCACAGAGGTGCGGTACCACTTCAGGGTCACTTTCGGCAGCATCTCGCCGGAAGCCAGGGAGTTGTACATCAGCGGCACAGCTTTGTTCAGCGCAACGGTGAACTTGAACGGCTTGTGGACACGCTGACCAGCAGGCTGGCCGGATTGCGGGTCAGTCGGCACGGTGACAACGTGCTGGAACTCTTGTACCAGCATCTCGTCTTCGTGACCTTGTACGAAGATGTTGCCGACGGAGTCGGAGGTGAAGGCACCTGCAGTGATGTTGCCCTGGGTTTTACCTTCGATGCTGATATAACATGGAGTTGGCATGTGTATGCTCCTAAATAGGTTGGTTAAATGAGCTAGCACTCGACCAAACCCTTAGCAGTGACCATGCCAACTTTTCGTTTCATTATTTATCAATCACTTACCACCAATCCATAGCCTCAACCGCACAACCCTGAGCAAGTTTTCGCTCAAACAGCGCACATGTTTCATTATATGTTGCTCAGGCAGTGATTTAACCTAGTGGGTGAGCAACAAATTGCGCCAGTCAGAGCTATTGACCACCCTCATCCACATTCCCCACTAACGCCGCATCGATATTGAGCCGCACCAGCTCCTGCTTGAGCGCCCAGAATATCGCCTGGCCCTTACCCCCAGCCTCTCGAGGATATGCTTGAGGTGAAAGGAAACTGCGCACTCAATTGTTACTCCCCCCAAAACACTGATATCCCTGCCCACGGCGCTTGGATTCCTTTTTGGCAAGGTATGCTGCATGGAGCAGCACTTTTTTTATAGCCACAGGATCATCTGAGAAAACTTCGTGCTGCCCCTCCTCTGACAGTTGAACCAACCCTCGCCTCCTACAAAAATCAATTGATACATCCGCTTCAAAGACGGCTCGATGCCAAGCTACTCTAAGCTTGTTTGCCAGATTCAGATTCTCAGACTTAAAGTTCCCGAGAGAGTAATAGGCATCCCCATTTAAGAAAAACATCAAGTGATAGTGAGGAACGACAGCCTCTGCTGTTTGCTCCCTCGCCCAAACATATCTAATTGCTGTTTTGCGAACTCTTTTCCCATTTGTAGCTTGGCGCATCTGATCCAGAACAAACAGTTTTTCAAGTTCCGCAAAGAATGCTTTCAGCACATCACCATGATAACGTGAACTACCTTCTGATAGCATCCTGGTAAACAAATTATCAGGGAAGCGAAGGTCAACTCTAAAAGCAAAGACCCTAGAGTATTGAGCAAAAGCATGATTCATCACAGTAACAATTTTACTTAGGTTATCTTTATCGAAAGTATACCCATTTTTCTGGTAGTGGCGTTCAGCCGCCACTCGATATTCATTAAGAGTGTTAAACATATTAAACTCCATAGATAGAAGGAGGGCCACATTCTGAGAATGTATGCCGACGTTAGAATTAAGGTAGCAGTTTGCAAGTGTGCACTAGCACACTTTCATTGAAGGTTTGAAACAGTGCTATCAACTTAGCGATATGATGGGTTATGGATTTTGGTATGCTGATGGTTACGACATCCACATGTTTGTACTGTCGATCTGCATACTGTGTATGCAATTTTATTCGGTGTTTATTTTTACTCCTTATTTATACTCTTTATTTATATATTACTATTGCCGACACCAAAGCCTGACTCTTATACACAAATATTGTGAACTGATTGGCACTTTTCCCGATTTCCAGGATCTGATCTCCTATGTGACTCCCGAACATGGTAACGATCATGCTAACTTTTGCTCTTCATCGTGCG
>NZ_JAACGC010000152.1:0-1927 GCF_029237385.1 Aeromonas sp. 1HA1 | reverse complement strand
CGAACAGGGATTGCAGGCTGGAGCTCACTCTGGGAAGGCTGGCAAACACTGCAAAGTAAACTGGACGGCTTTATTGCCGCCAAAGAGATGATGGCTTCGGGGATCAAGATCTGATCAAGAGACAGGACCATAGCTCTGTGGCATACAGTCGCTTTATTGGTAAGCGGTTGCGTGAATGGCTACCAGATACCCCCGAACACAAAACATATCAACAGCAACTGGAACAATTTGCGATCAAGCTGAAAGATGCAGGGCATATGCTCAGTACGGAAGAACGTCTTCGTCACGCCCATTTTTTCCAAATGGAAGTTGAAGCTAATCGTTTTATATTGACTTCCTTAAATGGTAAGCCAGAGCAAGAGAAAGGATTAAAACGTTACCTACGTTATGCGCCCCATGAGCAAGATAAAAAGCTAGCTAAAGTACAACTTGCAAATGATTATCAGCAAGTAAAAGATGATTATCGTGCAAATCAAGTGTTGATAAACAGTCAAGACAGCATACTTTCACCTAATGAAAATATTCTCTATTCACAGGAACTTGAGCTTCAAGCGAGAGGGCTTAGCGATATGGCATCTTCATGGAAGGATATGAAATGAATATCTCCAAAGTGTTTATTTTATTGTTAAGTGTTGGGGTATATGGTTGCTCTAGCGCAAGCACAGAAAATACGCCAGTAAATCCTAGCACCAATAATGATGGTGGAAATTTTTCCATCTCAGGAATACTGCCTAAAAATACAGAGCCATTAATCTATGGGGTTTATATCTCTTCTGTATGTCGCGATGAGCAGTTAGGGTTTATCGGTGGTTTGGGCAGTGGCAAATATACAACAATTATAAAGCCTGGATATCAATCATATAAGCCTAAAATTACCTTTAATAAGGATAGTGGAGTGTTTTCAACTCGGCTTCCTAAGGATGGCGGCAGTCATTGCCAGTGGGCTCTTGGTGATGTTATTGTTGGGCTTAAAACAAATGAAATTTATAATGAAAAAAATCAGCCAGCGACCATTCGACTCAATGTTAAAGCATATGGCAACAGTCAATATTCTATTAAGAAGGCAAAGGAAGATAGAAGAAAAATAGTAACGGGGGACTTGCTCGTCAATACCACCTATTACCTTTCAATAGAACATCGTTTCAATAATAAAAAAATAATTAAACTGATAGATGATAGCCATTATGGGGTTAAATATGCACTAATAAATAATGGGGTCGACTCGCATGTAGATTTCTCACCTAAATTAGACCTAAGTTATGTAACTCATTTTTATGAAAAAATGAGTGCTGAGACCAACAAGCCTACATTTTCCAGAGTCTATCCGAATGGGCAGGTAGATAATGGTAAGGATGCGATTGATGTAAGGCCATATAAATTCTATGAAAAAGATAGCAAATGAAACTAAAGCAATATCAAAACTGACTAGCCCAGTATCTGATCTGTCGTCGTGATAACGACCATGCCATGGCCGCAGAATTGGCAGAGGGCATCTGTGCTTTCTGGCAGGCAAGGCTAATGGCCAGGGATGGCGCCACATCAGCTTTATGCCTATCAGGTGGTCGCGAAGCATATCAGACGAAATGGAATCATAGAAGGAAGCGGCCGATGGCCGCTTCCTTCTTGGGTCTGATTAAGCCTAAAAACTCAGCGTTTACCGAATGTCCCTTGGATTACGTTCCCCATAACATCAGGTGATTTTTCCACTTCATGTTGGGCTATTTGATGTTCCACAATTTCCCCCCATCGAAGAAATAAACTCCTCAGTTTTTCAGGGTTACGTAAAGCACCCGCCTGATAGAGTTATGGTCATTTCTGGTGTACGGAGGGATAGAAGAGGTGGCGTATCCTGCTGATTGATTCCCGCGAAGAATCTCAATCAACAGAGGTGATACGCCATGACTAATTCTACCCTCAGAGCCCTGCC
>NZ_JAACGC010000151.1:0-1992 GCF_029237385.1 Aeromonas sp. 1HA1 | reverse complement strand
CCGCACGATGAAGAGCAAAAGTTAGCATGATCGTTACCATGTTCGGGAGTCACATAGGAGATCAGATCCTGGAAATCGGGAAAAGTGCCAATCAGTTCACAATATTTGTGTATAAGAGTCAGGTGCAATACCGTCTTATAACGACCACCCACCCCCAATATCGCCATATTGGTATGACGAATCGCCGTTTCGGCAGCGGCTCGGATTACCTGGTGCACCTTTTTAATGTTCGGCGTGGTGAATACGAAATCCCAGTTATGGTGACGGTGCATATCAAAGGCCACGTCTATGGTTTCGGGTCGCCCATCATTCTTTGCCACATCCGGCCCACCAGGATAATTCAGCCGGTCTAAATCGCTTTGGCGCCAGGAAGGTGGAAATACCCGCTGTACTTCATCGACCAGGAAGAAAACACCCTTGGGTGCCCAGTGATAGAAACGAGCAAAATGATCCCGACCCTCCTGGGATTCGGTTTCGACATACGTCACCTGGAAGTCATCCGGCACCGCCTTGCCCAGCACCTCCCTACACCGCTCAGCCGTGAAGCCACGCACGTTGGTGACGATATGACGGCCTGCCTTGATGGCTGGCAACACATCGGTATGAATGGCCCCTGACGACTTATAGGAACCAGGGGCGCCGTGATGGATCTTGATAGACATTTACCACCCCATCATATTGAGCATGAAGCGGGTAACAAACGCCTGGGAAAGGATTGTCAAACCCTTATCAAAATGCAGGTAAAGCAATATCCCCCGTAGCCCAGGAGGCAATAAATTAAAAGAAGAGGACAACATTGCGCTGAATTGAATATTAAGCAGCACCTCTTTAGCCACGTCCCAGGTAAAGTTCAACATAAATAGCTTGAACTCCACCCACTGAAGCGCAAACCGAACCACAATCCACGCACTAAACTGGACGGCCAAATTATATATATCGTTAAAAAACGCCCCAAAAAACTCGCTTAACCATTCCATGTCATCACCTCTTAAAAATAACCATCAATGCCACGAAGTAAAAAATAAACATCATTAACGCCGCCAACGTTGACCAAAAATCAGAAGAGGGCGGGCAAACAGAATAATCCTTACCGTACAAAGTAAACAAATCCAAACATTTCATGGGCTCGGCAGAGCCATAAAAATTAAATGAAAATATCCGCTTCATATCCTCGCTAATCGCTTTATAGCTCCCAGTGAGAGCATTATTCGCCTCATCCAATTTACCCTGCACGGTAGGCACATCAAAAAAGCAATTAGCGCCACCTTCACAGCCCTTTGAATCATAGGACGCACCACGAACAGAGAGGGGCGTGGACTCAGAGCCCGGCATTTTAGAATAATCAATATCCACGCCAGAACCATCCCCACCACCATTGCCACTTCCATTACCACTTCCATTACCACTGCCATCAGGCAACGCCGCAGCGAGCATACGCACATCGTTAGCCATGTAACCCATAACCTCGTTTATTTCCTTGAGGTATTCCGATGATTTATCAGCGCCACCCGTAGTCCCACCCGTATTACTTCCAATGCTACCGCCAGAAATGGCAGCCGCCAAATTCTGCATGGTTTCATTCATCTGCATAATCTGGCCAGCCATGCCATTCGCACCCAGCGCACCATTAATTGCGAATATCTCACCTATCACACTGCCAGTATTCATACGAATGTCATATAAGGTCGCGGCATCGCGATCAAACTTACCAAATATGTCATCAAATTTCTTATCCCAATAACCCTTCGACAAGCCCAGCTCATCACCTTCAGAACCACCGCCCGTGTTCTTGGCTATCTCTTCAAGATAATGCTCAGAGCGTGCCGCAACAAGCTCGGCGCCTTCCAACCTTGAATTTGCAACATGATTAAATTCTGAAATTTCCTTTAAAAACTGCTGAGCCGCCTCACTGGCATTAACCACACGCTGAGACATGCCACGTATATCACTAACCGCGCTATAAGTGAGGTCTGCATTACCTGCTAACATGCC
>NZ_JAACGC010000150.1:0-2070 GCF_029237385.1 Aeromonas sp. 1HA1 | reverse complement strand
GATTAAATTCTGAAATTTCCTTTAAAAACTGCTGAGCCGCCTCACTGGCATTAACCACACGCTGAGACATGCCACGTATATCACTAACCGCGCTATAAGTGAGGTCTGCATTACCTGCTAACATGCCTAACGCACTGCCGAGATTCTTATTTAGCTTGGCGACAGCCCCAGACACAGACGTACCGGTGGCATCACCAATCACCGGTTCAAAGTTATACCAGCCAGGAAAAGCGGTGCTACCTGAATTACCAGAGCCTGGCGCATCAGGGCCACCGTCCCCATCCCCACTGCCAGGCCCACTACCTTCAGGATTGCCGCTACTGATAGAGCAGGCATCGCCAGTGGTATAAACCGGCCCCTGCTGATTTAAAAGGGGATACACAACACACACACCTTTGCATTTAACGGTGCAACCGCCTTTAGGCGAATTATCATATTTCAAACAGATAGGGAGAGGCGTGGCCATTGTCACCATACCAAGCGAGACATCAGGAGGACACCCGTCCCACGAGTAAGAAGAAAAGGACACAAACAACAGAAGCCAACCTATGCGCACACAGCCCCCAATATGAAAAAAGGCGACCGAAGCCGCCTTAGATTGAAAAGGATGTTCTCCATCCCTCGACAAAGAACAAAAACCAGAGCGTCCCGATAAGCAGGGACATGGCTTAGGCTTTGCGAATAAGGCTGATCAGGATGCCGACGCCAACAACCGAAGCAACCACCATCATCACCTTGGGAGAGGTCGACTGAACGCTTGCCAGCGCAGAATCGAGCGCAGCACCGGCAGCGGCGGAGGCATCTTCACCAGCAGCGTGAGCAGCACCAACGGCAGACAGGGAAGCGACAGCAGCAATACAACCATTACGGAACAAGCCTGATACGTTTTTCATTTTTATTTATCCTCTTTTTGCACCAACAATGACACGGGCAATGGCGCCCAGTTTTAAACCAATAACCCAAATGGTTAATCCGAAACCAAAGGCTATTGACGTTGTGGTTACATCGAACTGAAACCAGCTCGATATATCCGTTAACCTGGAATGCTCCTGGACAGTCAAGAGCACATATTGACAAGCATCCCCTTCAGCAATACGGGCGTATCCCTCAGAGGTGATATTTAAACAAAGCATTATCGCGCCCTTGTCGTCGCTCGCTGCGCGCTCTCGCTCCTCCTCCTCGGTGCGCGGCGGTTAAACCGGCTTTTTGGTAGGCTGGAAGCCAACAACAACGTTGCGGGTTGGGTTCTGGGGATCCGCTTCCAGGATAAGATCCACTGCCACCAATTTAGGACAGTCGGCCAGCTCTTTAATAGTCGGTGAATCATTGCGCAAGGCCAACTGGCGAACCTCATAGCCCCAGGAGGTGATATTACACTCGGGCTTGTTTACGTTATTGGCAACCGCCAAGTATTCCACCTGGGCAAAGTCATAAGGCACAGGGGCGCCAGATTTACGGGAAACACCATAGCCATGAGTCACACGAGTGACCAGAACACCAGTTAGCAGAGACATATTATTTACCTTCCGTTGAAGAACCTGATTTTTAGGTCGATACCAAACAATGCTCACCTGATAAAAATTCAGGTGGTAGCGGCATTCTTAACCGCGCGGGAATATCATCTTCTCCCAGGTGCGCTGTTAATTGGGTAACAATCTTCTCAGGGGATAGCCCCTCGATGCTTGCTAACCAATTGACAAGGCGTCCTGCCATTCTGGACATATTAAATACAGCATTGTCCCTGGACGTTTTGAACTTATTTTTAAAGGTGGTCACACGTACCGGCGTTATTTCTTCCTGGCAAACGGCATCCAGCCATTTGGCAAACTGCGGATACATACCCGCAAAATAGGGGTCTGGATTGACCAGGACATCCAGCGGAATAACTCTATCCTTATTGTGTAGTTCGCCTTCGGCGCGTACCCAGTTCGGGCAGTCCGCCGATTGCATTTGTTTTCCCTTCTCATATATGCGAGCGCATTTACCATTGATCCGGCTGCCCACATAAAAAGAGCAACCTTTGGTCGGTGCCATGCCAAACCGCTTGGCGATGCCCTTGGATATTTCGGC
>NZ_JAACGC010000149.1:0-2097 GCF_029237385.1 Aeromonas sp. 1HA1 | reverse complement strand
GATTGGCGAGGCCGATACCCTGGAAAAGCTCGAAGCCCTGCTGCCATGGAACGTCCCGCTGGAGCCGATTGCAAAAAAAGTGGCGCAATACGGTAAAGGCAAGTAGGTCGATTTAACGGCGCTTACTCTGTATCCAGAATTTGTACTGGATATTGTTGAGTTGCAGAAGTGTACCGATAAAGCTGTTCTTGTCCGGTATCGAGATTCGCTCGAGAGAGATGTGGTTGTCGTGTGGGTCGAACTAAAGGGTGACTATCTGGGCAAACCGGTGCAGGCAGAAAAACAGCTGTCTGAGGCTTTGATGGAACATATCGCTGTCGGCCCTGAAATTTGTATTGTGGAACCTGGTACTATTGCAAGATATATTGCCGATAAAATGTCGCAGTCTAATGGCGTAAAAGTACCGAGATTAATTGATATTGATAGTGAACAACTATCTCTTAAACATAAACTTTCAAAGCAACAACAATGTTAAGAGTGGGGAGTACTTCGTATATAAAAAATATGTATGAAGATGGTATTCACCTGACAGTTGCCCATAAAAGGGAGTGGTTATACGGCTTCAAACCGGATAACAAAACGGTACCCCTACAGTGTTATCTGGAGTCACTGTATGACCACCAACAAGAAAGTAGCAAGTCGAAAACTCAACCTGCTAGATGATCTTACTAAAGAACTCAATAACCTCAGCACATATACAGGATGTACAGATCTAGTTATCACCTGACACCGGCCTCAAACCGGTGTCTATTTTACGCTACTTTAAGAAGTGCGCACTTCCTTCGGTATCAATTTCAGACCCTTCTTGAACATGCTGTAGGGCGTTTGTCCCTCCATCATCCTGCCCTGATGTGGCCGCTGGGTGTTGTAGTACTCCAGGTAGCTATCCAGGTCTGTCTGCATCTGCTCTACCGACTCATACCAGGTCGTTCTCCCTTTGATGCGGAAGTGTTCATCCAGCAAGGTGCGGTGCAACCGTTCGATAAAGCCGTTGCTCTGCGGCCTGCGCACCTTGGTTGTCCGGTGCTCAATTCCCTCCATTTGCAGGAACAGCTCGTAGGGATGGTGGTCAGGTCGCCCGCAGAACTCACGCCCATTGTCCGACAGGATGGTATAGACCTGCGCCTCGTGGGCTTCGAAAACGGCAACACCGTTTCGTTGAGCACATGGACCGAGGTCACCGGCAGCTTGCTGGTGTAGAGCCGCCCCCAGGCGTGGCGACTGTAGCAGTCCAGCACGGTTTGTAGATACACCTTGCCAACCCCCTTGAGTGCGCCGACGAAGAAGGTGTCGACCGCCACCAGTTCCCCGGTGTAGTGGACCTCTATCTGACGTTCTCGGAACTCGGGACTGAAGCGCTCGAGCAGGCGAATTTGCTCGTCATTGAGCTCAATCGTTTGTTCCCGATGGGTTTTCTCGAGACGTAACAAGCGGTCGTGTTTGGAGAGCAAATCGTGACGTTGCCACACGCCACGCACGCCGCCGGCACTGACGTTGATGCCTTGCAAAGCCAGTTCTTGCGCGACCCGCAGCGGGCCGTGAGTAGGCCTGGTGAGGGAGTAATCGAGGATGGCCTGCTCAATCTCGGGAGCGACCCGGTTGGGATGAGCCCCTTTACAGCCGGGCAATTTGTCGAGCAAGCCCTCGGCGCCATAGGTCTGGTAATTACGGCGAATTTCATAGAACTGCTGACGGCTGTAGCCGATGAGCTTGCAGGCTTTGCTGACATTATTGAGCTCGTTGGTGGTCATACGGTGACTCCAGATAACACGGTAGGGGTACCGTTTTGTTATCCGGTTTGAAGCCGTATAACCACTCCTTTTTGTGGGCAACTGTCAGGTGAATACCATCTCCATACAGGCAAAAGACCTGATTGATAGGTATCGTTTGGCTGTGAACTTTAGGGTCCAAACCTTCCTTGCCACATTACAGGAAGGTCCCACATTATCTATGGAACTAGCGGTCCAAGGTCTGACTCTTATACACAAATATTGTGAACTGATTGGCACTTTTCCCGATTTCCAGGATCTGATCTCCTATGTGACTCCCGAACATGGTAACGATCATGCTAACTTTTGCTCTTCATCGTGCGGCCGA
>NZ_JAACGC010000148.1:0-2154 GCF_029237385.1 Aeromonas sp. 1HA1 | reverse complement strand
GCGTTGTTTCGACGACACTTCTTGGGGTTGTATGGTTAAGTGACTAAGCGTACATGGTGGATGCCTTGGCAGTCAGAGGCGATGAAGGACGTACTAACCTGCGATAAGCTGTGAGAAGTCGGTAAGAGACGCTATTACTCACAGATTTCCGAATGGGGAAACCCACCCAGCACAAGCTGGGTATCTATTACTGAATACATAGGTAATAGAGGCGAACCGGGAGAACTGAAACATCTAAGTACCCCGAGGAAAAGAAATCAACCGAGATTCCCTCAGTAGCGGCGAGCGAACGGGGATTAGCCCTTAAGTTTCTTGGAAGTTAGTGGAATGGTCCTGGAAAGGCCAGCGATACAGGGTGATAGCCCCGTACATGAAAACGACCTTGAAGTGAAATCGAGTAGGGCGGGACACGTGACATCCTGTCTGAATATGGGGGGACCATCCTCCAAGGCTAAATACTCCTGACTGACCGATAGTGAACCAGTACCGTGAGGGAAAGGCGAAAAGAACCCCTGTGAGGGGAGTGAAATAGAACCTGAAACCGTGTACGTACAAGCAGTGGGAGCCCTTCGGGGTGACTGCGTACCTTTTGTATAATGGGTCAGCGACTTACATTTTGTAGCGAGGTTAACCGTATAGGGGAGCCGTAGGGAAACCGAGTCTTAACTGGGCGTCTAGTTGCAAGGTGTAGACCCGAAACCGGGTGATCTAGCCATGGGCAGGTTGAAGGTTGAGTAACATCAACTGGAGGACCGAACCCACTAACGTTGCAAAGTTAGGGGATGACCTGTGGCTGGGGGTGAAAGGCCAATCAAACTCGGAGATAGCTGGTTCTCCCCGAAAGCTATTTAGGTAGCGCCTCGGACGAATACTACTGGGGGTAGAGCACTGTTTGGACTAGGGGGTCATCCCGACTTACCAACTCCATGCAAACTCCGAATACCAGTAAGTACTATCCGGGAGACACACGGCGGGTGCTAACGTCCGTCGTGAAGAGGGAAACAACCCAGACCGCCGGCTAAGGTCCCAAAGTTCTGGTTAAGTGGGAAACGATGTGGGAAGGCTCAGACAGCTAGGATGTTGGCTTAGAAGCAGCCATCATTTAAAGAAAGCGTAATAGCTCACTAGTCGAGTCGGCCTGCGCGGAAGATGTAACGGGGCTCAAACCAGGCACCGAAGCCGCGGATCCACACTTATGTGTGGGTGGTAGGGGAGCGTTCTGTAAGTCTGCGAAGGTGTATCGAGAGGTATGCTGGAGATATCAGAAGTGCGAATGCTGACGTAAGTAACGATAAAGGGGGTGAAAAGCCTCCTCGCCGGAAGACCAAGGGTTCCTGTCCAACGTTAATCGGGGCAGGGTGAGTCGACCCCTAAGGTGAGGCCGAAAGGCGTAATCGATGGGAAGCAGGTTAATATTCCTGCACGACTTGTAATTGCGATGGGGGGACGGAGAAGGCTAGGTGGGCCAGGCGACGGTTGTCCTGGTGAAAGTGCGTAGGTGGTGTTTCTAGGCAAATCCGGAGACACAACACTGAGACACGAGACGAAGCCACTACGGTGGTGAAGCCATTGATGCCCTGCTTCCAGGAAAAGCCTCTAAGCTTCAGATTACAAGTCATCGTACCCCAAACCGACACAGGTGGTCGGGTAGAGAATACCAAGGCGCTTGAGAGAACTCGGGTGAAGGAACTAGGCAAAATAGAACCGTAACTTCGGGAGAAGGTTCGCTCTTGACAGTGAAGTCCCTTGCGGATGGAGCAGTTGGGAGTCGCAGTGACCAGATGGCTGGGACTGTTTATCAAAAACACAGCACTCTGCAAACACGAAAGTGGACGTATAGGGTGTGACACCTGCCCGGTGCCGGAAGGTTAATTGATGGGGTTAGCGCAAGCGAAGCTCTTGATCGAAGCCCCGGTAAACGGCGGCCGTAACTATAACGGTCCTAAGGTAGCGAAATTCCTTGTCGGGTAAGTTCCGACCTGCACGAATGGTGTAACCATGGCCATGCTGTCTCCACCCGAGACTCAGTGAAATCGAATTCGCCGTGAAGATGCGGTGTACCCGCGGCTAGACGGAAAGACCCCGTGAACCTTTACTACAGCTTGGCACTGAACATTGAACCTACATGTGTAGGATAGGTGGGAGGCTTTGAAG
>NZ_JAACGC010000147.1:0-2320 GCF_029237385.1 Aeromonas sp. 1HA1 | reverse complement strand
GCGAACAGGGATTGCAGGCTGGAGCTCACTCTGGGAAGGCTGGCAAACACTGCAAAGTAAACTGGACGGCTTTATTGCCGCCAAAGAGATGATGGCTTCGGGGATCAAGATCTGATCAAGAGACAGCTGATGGCTCGTAGGTTAGCTTGGCGAAGCGTCATTGGACGTTCGCAAAACTAAATGGATGCATTGCCAGGTTGGATAGTGTATTCACTAATATGATGATATTAAAAGCATGCCCCTGAAAATTATATAAAAAGACACCGGCTTAAGCCGGTGTCTTTTTATCATACACAGTAAACCTTATGCTTGCGGCGGGGTACTTTCCGCATTGGAGAGCACGGCATCAATTTGCACCAGCGCACCGGCGGGCAGTTCGCCCACCCCAAATACAGTGCGGGCGGGCAGGTAGCCCGGGAAGTATTGGGTGTAGACGGCGTTGACCGCATCCAGATCCGCGATGTTGCCGAGCTGGATATTCACTTTGACGATATCGTCCATCACATGGCCGATGCTCTCGACGATGGCCTTGATATTGCTCAGGCACTGGGCGGTCTGCTCTTTGATGCAGCCAGCCAGGATCTTGCCGGTGGCGGGGTCAATCGGCAGTTGCGCAGACAGATGGTTGTAGTGGGAGAAGGCGACGGTCTGGCAATGGAGCGGGCTCTGCGGTGCCTTGTCGGTATTGCGGGCAGAGATCACTAGCTTGTGACGGTCTTCCACCCGTTGCGGCGGAGTGCCGTCACCGTGGGAGATGACCGCATCCATCTGCACCCGCGCCCCCATTGGCAGGGCGGCGGCGCTGACCACCGAGCGGGCCGGCAGATAGGCAACGGCACGAGCAATGGCGGAGTCGGGGAAGAAGGTGGTGTAGACCTGGTTGACTGCCTCCAGATCGGCGAGGCTGGTCAGGTAGATATTCACTTTGACGATATCGTCAAACGGCACGTCTATGCTCTCCAGCACCGCCTTGATATTGCGCAGGCACTGACCCGCCTGCTCCTTGATGCCACCGGCGACCAGCTGGCCCGAGGCAGCATCGACCGGCAGTTGTGCGCCGATATTGTTGTAGTGGGAGAAGGCGACGGTATGGGTTGAGAGTGGATTGTGCGGTGCTTTGTCGCTATTGCGGGCCAGTTTGACCAGCGGGCAAGGATCTTGCGGGAAGGTGCCTTCGCCGTTGGAGATGATGGCATCGATCTGCACCAGCGCACCCAGCGGCAAGGCGGCGACGGCGAGGGTGGTGCGGGTCGGCAGATAACCCGGGAAGAATTCGCGATAGACGGCGTTGACCGCCTCCAGATCCGCCATCTCTTTCAGGAAGATGGTGGTTTTGACCATATCGTTCATCACGTGGCCAATGCTCTCTATGATGGCCTTGAGGTTATTCAGGCACTGTCTGGCCTGTACCTTGACATCGCCACTTACCATTTTGCCCGTCTTGGGAGCGACCGGTAACTGGGCGGAAATATTGTTGTAATGAGAGAATGCCACCGTCTGGGTGTAGGGCCCCAGCGCCTGCGGAGCATTGGTGGTATTTCTTGCCGACTTGATGATGCCACTCATAGATATGCCTCTTTTTAATATTTTTTGTTAATTCAGATATAGGTTTACCCCATCTTGTTGTGCGCCATGGCAACTGTACCAGCGGCGGCATCCCCGGTTATTATTTGTGATCCACTCAATAGCTGAATGGGATAAGAGAGGGCGGGACAGGGTAGATATGTCAGACATGGCGATTCTATGAGTGGCTATCAGGGGATGCAAACCGGGATTTCGTTTCTATGAGATAGGTCAACGCTCGAAAATATAGCTGTTTTGCTATTCAATTCAGGGTGAATACCATTCCGAGGTGGTTTAAACAGGGTTGGCATCGCGGGCGAGCGCGTATGGACTGGGTTTATCCCTCTGTGGGGATGGGGCAGCGCTGTGAATGATGCGTTAAAAATATGCGTCATCTTGCGGATAACCGTTTTTATTTTGCATGGATATGTAATTTCAATCGTTTTGGGGATCTATCCAGTTCGCTAAAAATATGCTAACCCAAGGTAATGCAAAGACTAATAAAGATGTGGCTGGAATATAATTCAATACATTGCATAGGCGATATTTGGTTATTGCACTTGAATCGCCGCTTGTGTGCTTATTTTGATGATGTTGGCCGCCCAAAATAGCGAGATAAATATGCCATAAGGGCTGACTCTTATACACAAATATTGTGAACTGATTGGCACTTTTCCCGATTTCCAGGATCTGATCTCCTATGTGACTCCCGAACATGGTAACGATCATGCTAACTTTTGCTCTTCATCGTGCGGCC
>NZ_JAACGC010000146.1:0-2631 GCF_029237385.1 Aeromonas sp. 1HA1 | reverse complement strand
CAAGAAATGGACCATGCCGATCCAGAATTGGAAGCTTGCCCTAAATCGTTTTATTATCGAGTTCGGTGATCGCCTGAACGGTCACCTGTAATGGAGTGGGCAGTTACACAGAATTATTTACAGGCTCCAATAGCTCGTGTACAGGTCGTATTCAATAGGGTATTTTTTACGGAACTCGTTGATTGCTCGCTCACACCCTTCTTTTGTTTTCACTTGCTCAGAGGAAAAACCTATCGATTCTATTTTTTGCGTTATCTGAGGATCCGTATGATGTGAAGGTTTTTTTAATTGAGGGCCGGCGTCTATTCCGAACCGAATCAGTTTTTCATAAGCTAACACTCTCACATCAAAAATATGGTCGTTATTCATCAAATCAATCAGGGTATCGATACACTCCTGACATTTATATTTTCCAAGCAAATGAACTGCCAGCATCCTTTTTTCAAATGAATACACGAAGTTTCTATTTCTTACTATCTCTTTCCTTACTTTTTCTGTTGGCTCAGATTCTATATATTTATCTTTAGGTTCCTCAAGTGAAACTAAGTAATCTGCTGCTGAAATAGAATTTTTAACTAAATTTTTCTGAAAGCTATTAAATGCAGTTCGCATATAGGATAAAGGATGAGCCATCGGGTGCGATTTACCTGGTTTGGTTAACCTCTCATGCTCTTGGTAGCGCTTATTAACTCTTTCCCAATCCTTCGGATAGACACGTTTAAACTCAGAAAAGAAAGAATCGAAATCACAACCAACAGGAAGGGAAGATAGCACTGTTGCTATTTTGAATTCTTTTTTCGGAATAACACTACCTTTTGATACCCGTTGTCTACTCATGGTCACCCTCTCCACACCGAAATTGGTTACAAACCTCACTTAGACATGAGGTTACAATTTGATTTATATAGGTTTTTGTGGAAGCGCTACAACTTATCGACTTCCACATCCCAAGCCTGATGATCGTTGATCTGAACGAGGTAGCCAGCATTTTCCTCTAACTTGCGGTCACCAGACAGCCACCCACTTTCTTGCCTTCGTTTGACCCTCTATGGTTGTGGTATGCCCTTCGGTAGTCAATACCATTGCTTGGACTGAGAACCATATACTGATCATCAATTCCAGCTCGTTTGAAAACCTTAAATATTTCTGATTCTACGTCACTGCGGCTGCCATAAACCTCGACAGTTCTATGATGATTCCCAGATTGCCGGTAAAAATTCAGAATGTACTTGCCACTGGCAGGCATCTTTGTCCAAGCTTCATCGGCATCAACAGATTTTGAAGCAGACTTGGTAGATGATAACGCCCACCCAATAAATGCAATCAAAACACTTCCGCCGAGAATCAACAACATTTCAGCGCCACTAGATTGAGCCATCGTCCATCTTTCCCTTCATCTCAGAGCTTGGCTGCAAGTCTCTTTTGCATTTCTTCCAGAGACCATTGTCGATGGCCGTCCCAGTAAACGAGCCGACCAGGGTCATTACATAGCATCATCTCTCTAGCGTTCTCTTTCATGACAAACACCACCTGTTCAAGGCCCCACTCTTCTATTGTTAGACCAAAGGCACACAGGCTTGCGTCTCCAGTAGTGAGAGCTTCGCTCAAGCTCCGACCAGAGGGCCCCTTGATGCAGTAAATCCCCCACTCGTCCTCTTCTTGCTTAGCCATGATCGTTTTTCCTATGACTTGATGTTATCGGTTGGGGACATAAGCTCACCGCATTCACTACAGCGATAATGACTCTTACCATCTGGTACTGCTGCCACCATTCCTGTGACAGAGACTAACTCCCACATGTCTGAATAGGGCTGATCATTCTCAGTTGTCTTTTCGACACCACGATGCCCGTTGGGGCATATGAAATGTTCGTAGGTTCGTAAGGCCATAGTTTTTCCTCGATCAAACGTGTTTTGGCATATCCATTACCGATTCAGCCTCAGAGAAAACTTCATCGCTAAAGCGTCATGCTTCAGCGGGGTAGTCTTCCCGCATGTTAACCACTTTGGCCAGCCGCGCCGCCAGGGCAGCCTCAGGCCTGCTGTCTCTCTCTGGGGTCATAGTTCGCTTGCATAGAAATTTGCAGACACGCAGCTGGGGGAGTTCACGATTACCCGATCACCACCAATCGGGAATATTCTTGTAAAAAGAACTGGTGCGAAGCAGTCGCTTGGTACTGCTCACATCAGCCTCAACATAATTGGCAAAATTATTAAAGGCATAGTCAGCAAGATCTTGTGCATTTTCCCGCAGACCCACGTCACTCGGTTCTACGACTTGCAGCCACGCTGTCCTGCCAGCCTCTGAAGCGATAACGGCATAAATATTGACCTGATCAGATCGGCAGACTAGCGCGACGCCATCGATAATCTGCGGTTTATTGCCGGTATTCAGGCAGTGGTCGAAGAAGTCAGCATAGATGCCCACAACACCAGGCAATTTGACCGTTAATTTTTCCTGGATAGCATAGGAGGAGCGGAAAAACTTACCTTTCGGAAAATCAAATGGAGCTATTGTCAAATCTGGTGTATGGCGTCGGTCAGGCGGCACTCCTGTCTGACTCCTCCAGCACCTTTACTCCGTCCTTGAATTTCACGTTGTTCGCTACCAACGTCAGCAGCGCAAATCCCT
>NZ_JAACGC010000145.1:0-2746 GCF_029237385.1 Aeromonas sp. 1HA1 | reverse complement strand
GATTGGCGAGGCCGATACCCTGGAAAAGCTCGAAGCCCTGCTGCCATGGAACGTCCCGCTGGAGCCGATTGCAAAAAAAGTGGCGCAATACGGTAAAGGCAAGTAGGTCGATTTAACGGCGCTTACCGTCAAGCCCCTGCCGGTGAGCAGTTACCGCGGGTGCTGGTGCAGCTGGGCCGCCTCGCCACCGAGGTTAACCCGCTGATGCGCTACTTCCGCGAACGCTCCCTGCCCATTCCCACCCTCTATGTGATGGGGGAGGAGGATCATATGTTTCTGGCACCGGTACGCGAACAGGTGGCCCGCGATGCCAGCGCCTCGCTGGCGGTGATCCAGCAGTGCGGCCATGTCTGCAATGTGGAACAGCCGGAGCAGTTTAATCGCCGTACGCTGGCATTTATTCAATCTCTGGGGGGCGGGAGGAAATAATCTGTTACCCAATCTCCTACACAGGCAAAGCAAGGGATATATTCAAGCCAGCGCATATCCAGTTCGTTCTGCGATGTAACAGGAATAGCCGTACCAGCGAAATGGGGCTAAGCCAGCATGCTGGCGTTTCCTATCACTTAATGTTTTTATAGTGTTCAATTACTTTTGCAATAGGATCTAGAAGCACTTTTAACCCAGTGAAATCAATGCTTTTCTTTTTTTCCTTTACAATGTGAGTGGCAAAAGCATCTTTGCTAAGGTCATTTTTTGTATCTCTTTTTTCAACAGTGTTAAAGAATTTTCCATTTGAATGTTTCATCAGCCTTGTTTTGTCATCGAAGAAGTACTCTATATCCGTTTCCTCACCAGAAGTTCCTAAAGGTGTAAATATTACGTATAGATTACCCATCACATGTATAAATTCTGATTTTCGTATGTCATTTTTCTTATCCAAATGTGAAGGTATTAACGTTATCGTTTTTTGAAATTTTTTCCCCTGCAATAAACTGACTATATTATCTGGTCCAGTATCATTATCTAGAAAGATAATTACAGGTTTTTTGGGTTTTAAATTTTTATACGGGGCCATATTCTTATGGAAGTTTTCAATGAATCCTTTTAGATAGTCTGTGCCACCGAAAAGCTCCAATAAAAATCTAGTTCTCTTAGAATATTCGACGAAACGTATCAATAATTCATATTTACCATCAGTCCTTATAGCTAAAGATGGATAATGTGCCATGAGTTCACTTATAGCTGACTTTAAATAAATGTTGTCAGTTTTACCCTCACATAGAATGGTTGGTTTCTCGTTGCCGTAAAATAATCTATAGTATAGAAATTGGCTGAATGTTTTTTCTCTTCCTGAAAGTAAAATACTTGTGCTTTACCTACAGTCTTCAAACTATATTCTGGTGACAATGGTGCTTTTTGTCTTAAACGATTATAATGGTCTACGTGGTCAATAAAATTCAGTTGGCCCTCTAATTCATCTAGATTACCTATAACTGACACACCATCTTCAATGGAAGTGAATGTGCCAGTTTTAAATAATGTGTTGCATTTAGCTCTTGCTAACCGCCAATATTCTTTTTTGGTATTAGGTTTTTTGTTAACGACAAGTCCTGTTACATCTTGCCGAGAATTCTTATACTGGATCCTGGTTTTACCATTATTAACAGAAAACCCAGAGCGCTTTATTTCATACAGTAACTCTTTACCTAAAATGTAACAATCCTCATTTTGTTCTGCTATTTTTTTAGGGAATTCAGATTTTCTAGTAGAAAAAGTTATATCATCGGCATATCTTGTGTAAGTGCATTTATATTTTTTTGCTAAAGACGCTAAATTAATATCTAAGCTGTGACATATTAGGTTTGATATAACAGGGGAACAGGGACTCCCTTGAGGGAGCTTGTTATCATAGCAAGCTATTTGTGCTATTACTGTTGAAATATGCTGGTCCAGTTTGAAATCATTGTTTTTTTATAAAATAGCCTCTAACCCTACCAAAATTAAAGCTATCAAAGAAGTTCTCTATATCAATATTTAGAATGTTTTTCTTTCCTATGTGCATAATTGCGTTGGTAATAATAGAGCGATTTCTTGAAAAGCCATGTGATAAGGATGGTTGTTTAGATTTTGATGAGGGTATTTTAATTTTTAGAACTTCTGCTGCGTAGTCAACCTCACCATTTTCTCTGACTTTTGGTACGGCTAGTTGGGACGTTGGAAATTTGATTTTGTTAATTTCATCGATGCAGTCTAAGAGTAAAGTAGACAAACTTCTTTGTAGGCTTTTCAATTCTTCAGATGGAGCGTTAATCACTCTTTTACCGCCAGATTTTTTATCTATGGTAAATTGATGATATTGGTTTTCAGGCCTTATGATGTATAAGGTTCTAGTTAAGAATGCAGCATCCACACCTAACAATTTAGCTAATTCTGGCTTGGAAGATATGGACTGCAACGACTGTAGTTTTGACATATATATATCCGTATATGAGGAGGCTTATGGGCACTCTTACGCACTATACATCTCAGTGTGCACATCGACACACTATAATAGGGCAATCCAAGTGGACAATTTTTTCACTGCTCGCGAAGCGCGAGCGAATAATCTGCCCATAAGCCGATGTTTAGGGTAAATTAAAAAAAAAGAGAGTTCAACAACAAAAATTGTGACTGTCATAACACCTGACTCTTATACACAAATATTGTGAACTGATTGGCACTTTTCCCGATTTCCAGGATCTGATCTCCTATGTGACTCCCGAACATGGTAACGATCATGCTAACTTTTGCTCTTCATCGTGCG
>NZ_JAACGC010000144.1:0-2784 GCF_029237385.1 Aeromonas sp. 1HA1 | reverse complement strand
GAACAGGGATTGCAGGCTGGAGCTCACTCTGGGAAGGCTGGCAAACACTGCAAAGTAAACTGGACGGCTTTATTGCCGCCAAAGAGATGATGGCTTCGGGGATCAAGATCTGATCAAGAGACAGGTGTTAAAGGGGGGAAGAACGAAATACCAACACCTCTGCAAATCATCTCTAACACAAATAACGGTAGATAGAAAAGTGGGACCGGTTACGCATCATTCTTCAATTTTTTGTTATTCAGTAACTTTACATCTATTTTATCCGAAAAATCTGAGAAGTCGTCCAAGTCAAAAGGGACGTAAATCTTCTTGCGACTGTTAGTACGAATGACCATGCAATCCACTATGAGTAATTTTCCCATACTCACACCGATCATCTCGGTATATGGTATGGATACTTTCCAGAAAAAGCGGTTTCTACCTACAACGTCTTCACCTTTCAATTCGACTGAAAGCAATCTGGACGCTTGAGCCATCACGAACAATACAACGAAGGCTGCTAGCAGTATTTTAAGATATTGGTAAAAGAGCCAGACACCCAGCTCCATATTTAGTTGAGTATTGTATGTGCTGAGCGCAACGCCCCCTGCAAACATCAATGTAATAAATATAAAGAACCGCTTGCTCATGGAGAGCAATGGGCATTGCCAGTTCAAAGAATACTTCATGACTTTTTCCTACTAGATTGAGGTATGCTGCCCAGATACCAAGCTGACAAGGTGCTATCACCAATACATATACAATAGTCGTCACTATGGAATATTAGAACTGAAACGTGACGTATTGAAAGTCTGTCTTGAGCCATTGGTTATATGCGAGCTAATAATTGGCTCTTGCTCCAGTTACTTTTTATGCATTACTTTAACTGTATCCCACGAAGTTCCATTCTCAATTTCCGACATGCGATCTTCGTATTTCTGACATGACTGATAGAGGACACACTCCTTACCAGACTAGTCTGCTATCGAGAGGGGGGGCAGTTTTTTTTCTAATGGAGCATGTACATAATCTTCTAAGTCATAAACTATCTGAATAAAAAGGTCAGCTAACCCACAACCATAGTCGTTACAAGTATCTTGGAGATTATCGCAGTTTTCCAAAGCCCCAAGGAGCTGTTCTAAGCCATCAGTGAAATCAGAAAAATTGTCTTTGCATTTTTTTATCAAATTTTTAATTTCACCTTTATTTGGCTCGTAGCCAAGCTCATGAGCAAATTTGTTACGCATTTTATTGATGTCTTGAAGACAGCTAGACGCCCCGTTTGGTATTAGGCCAAGTGAGTTAATTAGGTTAATCTTTCTGCTATGGCTTAAGGATGAAAAGTGCATTTTAAGCTTTGGATCATAGGATGCTATTATTTCTTCGAGAAGATGCTCTATGACAAGATGTCCAATTAGAAAGCCGGACAACAAATCTGAATTATCAATTTTCTGAAACAGAAATTCTTCATACTTACTATCATATAGAGACATAACTACCTCGTGTACTTTTATATATCTAGAGTAAGTTTAGAGTCTGGCCGTATAACTCCGTGCTCTGCGGAAAATTTGGAGCACAGCAGAAATTTCTCCATTCCTTATCTCCTTGATTGTCCCAGTGTTGAGTTGAGATAATCAATAATGAGCAAGCCAAGTGTGTTTTGAAATTCCTCTCGGTCGAATCCTGCGGGATCTTGTGCTATCGCGCCGAGTTCTGATTTAAGAGATTCAGGAAATGGTGTTAAAAATGAGTAATGCCCAGCATTGGCAATTGTGATGCTGGTTAGTTTACCTTGATCTACAATGTTCTTCTCGATTAGCTTGCAATTATATGGTTCTGTCAACTCTTCATCTTTTTCAGCCCTCAGCAATAAGATTGGAATGTCGATCTCAGTGAGAGAGTCTTTAGCCGCAAACAGGGCACCTACTGGCGCCATTAATATCAGGGCTTTAATTCGATTATCTTTGGTGTTGTTTATAATTTCTTGCGTTATAGTGCCCTCACGTACCGGGCCACAATATGGGTCTGATAACGATGGTTTACTGCGGCATAATGAGATTAAATCGCCGGTGTTTGCAATGCCGCCTGCGGCTGCGAGCGCAGTATAGCCGCCAACAGAGTGGCCCAGCACTGCGACTTTATTTGAGTCAATATGGCTATTTAAACCTGGGGTGCCAAGGAGCATATCCAGTGCAGAGGTAATATGCTTGGGTCTGTTTATATAATTGGCAAGAGATCCTTCTAGTGAGTTATCCATATAGTTGTTTTTGGGGTGCAGTGGTATTGCAACCATAAAGCCATTTGCTGCCAATGAAACGGCTATATCTTTATATGATAAATTGCTGCTACCCGAACCATGGGACACCATGACTAATGGGAACTTGCCTGCTGATATGTTCCCACCTATGGCGACATTCATTTTAAATGGCCCCATTTCAACCAGTTTTGGCTTGCTGCTGGTTGGATAAAACAAGACCATCGGAAAACTATTATTTGTCTCTGATGAGGACACTTCCACCTTACGAAATCCCACTTCATGTGCATGGGATAACGTGGACATAAAAATCAGCAAAGAAAGTACCAATCGAAATGTTATGCTCATTTATTTTTCCTAAAATACGTTCATCTAGCTTCAGATATAAATTAAAATATAAAGCTGATATTTCCTGTAGCAATGCGGCTGACTCTTATACACAAATATTGTGAACTGATTGGCACTTTTCCCGATTTCCAGGATCTGATCTCCTATGTGACTCCCGAACATGGTAACGATCATGCTAACTTTTGCTCTTCATCGTGCGGCCG
>NZ_JAACGC010000143.1:0-2861 GCF_029237385.1 Aeromonas sp. 1HA1 | reverse complement strand
GGATCATTTCGGGTCGATTATTGCTTTTCTCTTCGCAAGGGCGATGACGTGCAGGCCCTTCATAGTGATGACTGGCCGGACGAACTCGCTCGTGTGGTTGCAATGAGCGCCTGCCATGCGGTAGTGAGATACCAGGGCCAGCCGGTAGACGTGTATTGCGATCCAGAGGGTGACGCCCTGCGCCGGAAATACAATGCTGCCCTCTTTGCTGGCGGCGATGCCAAAAATGCACCATCGGATGACCGGTCATGGTTATAAGGGTGAACGGGTATAAAAGCATAACCGCGCCACTCGGTTTCTTATGTTAAATACAGATGTTAAGGTTCCAAAGGATGGGGGCGGTAGCCCCTACAAGCCGCCCCTCTATGCTAATTTGGCCCCTACAGTTTCGCGGCGGAACACGCTGATATAGCCCCGAGACTGGATTACCCCCTTCCCTGCAAAACCGGCTTTTAAGGCTTTCCGACACTGAGGGAGGCAAACGCATTAGCGCAACACTGTACCTATAGGCCAAATAATATGTAGAATGCTACTTTTATTTTAATGTGGAATATTATTGTGGATAAGAATCTTTCGCAGATAGCTAATGTTGTTTCTGTATTGGCTGATAATCAAAGTAACATCCAGGACCAGCTTAATGACATATGTAAAGAACGTGAAAGGGTTGAGCGAGAAAAGTACATTTCTGAAATGACGACAATATATTCTGAGGCATGGTCTGCGGCTGCGACTTATACCAATGTAATAATTTTGGCCGGATACGCTGGTTTGTTTGGTCTTTTATCTACTCTAAAGGAATATATAATTCCGCTGGGGTTGGTTTTATCAGGCTTTTGTATTGCTTTATCTCTTGTTTTTTTTGTTTTTCACGAGGTTTTAAAGATGGCTTATGTGGGTGTTAAATACTCTAGGGTTTTTAGGGATCTTAAGGATACTGATGACGTTGTATCGAAAATAAAGAGTCATGCCGAGTCATGTAATATTGTTACTAATCGATTGTGGATTTTCGCATTTGTTCCTACGGTTTTTTTTGGATTGTTAGGTGCTTTTTCATTAATTTACTTTTTCTATTTGTCTTTAGTGCCACTGTTGAGTCAGTATATTTCCTGATGTTCTTGTCATTCGCGTGCTGCCCTCCCCCCGTGTAGTAATACGGGGGGAATTCTACCCCATCCCCTACCCTCTCGGAACCCTTCTATCCTCGATGGTAGGGCCATACGGGCAACCTCTCGGCCTAGGCCCACTCGGGCGAGTGTTTAGAGCAGGGGCCCTTATACTAAAGCGCGGGGGGCGCAGCCTCCAGCTTTCGCGGCGCAACGCGCCGACATATGACTGTTCTATCAACTCAACAAAATGGGGGCCTCCGCCCCCAAACATCACATCACGCCAAGTTTTTTCCTCCAGTAGAAGGCTGTCATCTGCCGTTCTGATCGTTCCACCTGGATGATGGCCAGGGCTTCGATCCTTCGTCTATCGAACCTCACGCCAGTTGGTGACACAAGGCAATCATTCGCCATCCTCCAGCCTTCCCAGTGCTTCCAGATAGTGGGCAACTCTCTACCGGAAGCCATACGCATTAGCCGTTTATAGACAGGTGGGATCTCTTTGCCCTTATCCCAATATGTGACCTGCCTCACAGAAACGAAACATAGATTTGCCACCTCTTCAACTGAAAAGCCGCATTCAAACCAGCGAAATATGAAGTTTTTGGTCAACTCTCGTTCCATCCAAGTAAATACCTGATAAACCAGCAAAATTGCGTGGGCTGGCTTATCGGCCGGTTTCGGATGGGCATTTAACAAAACATGGCATTATGCGCGGTCAGGCTTAGGGGCATGAGTAAGGGGCCGGAAGGCCCCTTGGTTGTTTGATGCCGATAAGTACATATATCGGCATCAGCAAACAGTGCTACGCCCTGAAGTGATAGCAAAAAAGCGCACCAAGTTTGTCCAGGAAGATACATTTTGCTACAGGAGATCGAAATCCTGCCTAGCTGCTTTGTACCGCTCAACGACCTGCCGATACTCTGCAAATTCACGGCGAAGAGTCTCCAGCTCGACACGCTGCCGCTCAACGGTCTGGCCTAGATGGACAAACGAACCAGCGGCCATCATCACGGCTTTGGAAGCAGCACTCTGGCCAGTAGCATGCTTCAGCTGCTCAACAACTTGATCCTCATCCGAGGTTAGTCGCAGTGTAAGGATCATGCGCAATCCCCCTGGCGAGCCACTTCTTTAAAACTCATCTGACGTCACTCCATTGATAGGCACCAATACCTCACGCTTAAATGATAGCAAAAGGCGTTTGCCTGGTAAACATCGAGGCGCATTTGTGATAGCAAATGATTATCCAGGAAGCGCGCCGGCGACGTGTTTTTGATAGCACATCTGAAGCGTTGGATCCAAGCCGGTTTTGCTGGGTTGATAGAAAAGCCATATGTCGGCGCGTTGCGCCGCGAAAGCTGGAGGCTGCGCCCCCCCGCGCTTTAGTGTGAGGGCCCCTGCTCTAAACACTCGCCCGAGTGGGACTAGGCCGAGAGGTTGCCCGTATGGCCCCACCATGGAGGACTCAAGGAAAAGATCCCCAAAAGAAAGGCAAAGGGTAAGAGGAGGAATTCCCCCCGTATTACTACCCGGGGGGCCTGAACAGCAACAGCCCGAAAAGACGCACTGACAAGGCGTAAGAGCTTGGCATGGGCTTGTCTACGACAGGAGGATTAGGCAGTTACCAGCCGCGCCCTATAGCCTTCGGCTGGTCGCTAGAACTGGGGCATTAAAGACCGGTTTAGCAGGGAAAGGGGTGATCCAGTATCGGGGCAAGATGGGCGTGTTTCGCCGCGAGACGGTAGAGGCAAAAATGGG
>NZ_JAACGC010000142.1:0-2903 GCF_029237385.1 Aeromonas sp. 1HA1 | reverse complement strand
AAGGGATTTGCGCTGCTGACGTTGGTAGCGAACAACGTGAAATTCAAGGACGGAGTAAAGGTGCTGGAGGAGTCAGACAGGAGTGCCGCCTGACCGACGCCATACACCAGATTTGACAATAGCTCCTACGCCAGCGTCAATGACATGGTGATCCGGTTTGGCGAGGCGGAGCTGCTGCGCCTCGCCATGACACCGACCGGCGAGCTGGATCAGCCTGCCATCACCATCGCCCTGCAGGACGCCGGAGCCTTGATCGATGGCTATCTGGCAGGGCGCTACCCCTTGCCGCTGGCCCATATCCCGAGTGTCCTGGTACCTATCTGCGCCGATATTGCCCGTCACCGCCTCTATGGCGAGCAGGCACCGGAGCAGATAGCCAAGCGCAACGAGGCCGCCCTGGCCTTCCTCAAGCTGGTGGGCAAGGGGGAGCTAGCGTTGGGCCTGGCGGTCGATGGTGAGCAGGTGGAGAGCCAGAACCTGGCCCAGTTGCACTCTGATGGCCGTGTCTTTGGCCGAAGCAATGGGGGCTTTCTATGAGCACTCAAGCCCGCACTTCATCCCCCGAGCTCGACTACCTCGCTGCTGGTGAGCGGCTGCGCGAACTGCTGCTGCCGTTGAAGGTGAAAGGGATCAAGGAGGTGTTTGTGGCCACTGACCTGGATTCGGTGGCTAACCTGGGCCAGCACACCCCGGCCATCCATGTGATTTACCAGGGCGAGCGGGAGAACGACACCACCCAGTCCGGGCGGCAAAGCGCGTTCGATCAGGTCTGGCTGTTGGTGCTGGTGCATCGCGCCAGCCCGAAGGAGGTCAGCGCCGGTATGTGGATGGGGCGGATGCTGCAGGCCGTTGCCGGGCGGGCCTGCGGAGACAGTACCTTTCGGCGTGAAACCGCATCGGTTCGGCCGAGCTATAAGGGCGGGGTGGCGTATCTGCCCCTTGCTTTCAAAACGACAGTGAAATTCAAGGGAGAACGCTGATGAGCGAAACATTGCACCTGGAAGGGGATCTCTATATCGAGACCTTCACCAACAACGTATCGAACGGGGTGATAGGCCCGGTGGACGTCAACAGCCTGGAGGTCAAACCGGACAGCGAGAAGATCAGCATTCCGAGCAAGCGCAAGGGTAAGCTGGGTCAGGCGCGGGAGACCTACTTCGTGCCCAAGCCCGCCACTGTCACCATCAAGACCAGCGAGATCCCGCCAGTCCTGCTGGCCGCCGCCTTTATGGGGTTGGAGAGCCCCATCAACCAGGGGGCGGGGACGCTGACCGAGGTCCCGCTGACCCTGCCGGCCCATCCGAAATGGCTGTCACTCGGCAAGGCCAACCTCTCGGCCACCGGCCTGGTGGTGAAGGAGGGCGCCACCACTCTGTTGCTTGGTACCGATTTCGAGATCAACTATGCCCTGGGACTGCTGCGGGCGACCAAGGCGGGCGCGGTGGCAGACGGCGGGCCGGTAACGGTGAGCGCCAGCTATAACGCCGTCACAGGTTCGCGCATCGCCGGCAATGTGCAGCCGGAGGTGAAAGCCAAGCTGACCCTGGATGGGCGCAGCGTGATCGGCGGCGAGTCCATCATACTGACGGTGCCCCGCGCCAGTCTGGCCCCCAAGAAGGCGGTGGATTTCCTCAGTGACAAGCCCATCGAGATCGAGCTGGAAGGGGAGTTGTTGGCCTTGGATGGCGAGACAGCCCCCTTCTTTGTG
Source organism: Aeromonas sp. 1HA1 (assembly GCF_029237385.1). Lineage (NCBI taxonomy): Bacteria > Pseudomonadati > Pseudomonadota > Gammaproteobacteria > Aeromonadales > Aeromonadaceae > Aeromonas > Aeromonas sp. 1HA1. The sequence goes on along the minus strand of NZ_JAACGC010000142.1, from coordinate 1,195 downwards.
GACCGGCCGCTGACGGTGTGATGATAGGGGAGGCTGTGGAACGAAAAACGGCGGGGAGACCCGCCGTTTATCTTCTTGGAACCATATACCAGGACCAGACTCTAAAACTATGGTGCTGACTTGGAAGCTACCACATTGACCACAGTAGCGACCGGGTAACGGTAGGCACTACACGTGTTGTCATATGAAGCTGTTTTAGCGAATTTCAAGGGAAGGATGACCATGAAATACAAAGTTCTTTTGAGCGATGGCACCGTGGGTACTATCTACATGGACAACTTGAATGAACAGCTTGCGTCTGACTTTATCGGCAAGGTAGTTCGGGTAAAACTGTATGACGAAGTGGGCCATCATATTGAACGCGAGGGAACGTTAGTCGAATTCCTCGATGTATACTCTGACTGATCCCAGATTATTAGTCATCGAATCTACGGCCCTGACAATACCCTTCTATGTGGACAGGCCGGAGACGGTGTGATGATAGATGAAACGGGGGAATGAAAAACGGCGGGGAGGCCCGCCGTTTTTATAGTGATTTGCCAAACGTCTTCAAGGGGAGCTGTAACTGTTGAGGTAGAGATCTGGTTTTAACGCAGTGCCAACCGTCTTATCATGGCCAGTGGCTGAGATGAGGCGGAAAGGGGCAGGATGGCGTTCTCTAACCACTGCCAATCCAGCGGCGGAGTACCCTCCTTAAACTTCTGGTACGGCACGCCGTCTTTGATGGTCAGAAACAGGGTGCAAGGCGTGTCGGCACGACAGATGTAGCGCACCATCACCTCTCCCTTAAGGGATTGCAGCAGATGTTTCAAAATAGGCAGTCCATGGACCGTTTGATGCCCCCCTTCATGCCAGACGCCAAATTGATGCATTTCTTCAATACCTTTTGCTCAAGTAAATCTGAGTATTGATTCCCTAGGCAAACTTGCCACTGTAAGAAATGACAGGTAGTTGTGTCGTCGGTGGCAGAGTGAGCAAATGGGTTGCGCCCCCCTTGTTTTCTTGTTTGCCAAGAACGCAGGCTCATCGAGATCGTTCTTAAGGGATAGCTCAGGCATCTATCCATAAACAGTAAGCGCCCCTGAATCAGCACCTGTTTTTACTGAGATCACCTCGGCACACTGAAACCCATCGTATCTACGTTGGGATTTCCGCTATGACCACTCAAGAACGCGTTGATTTTTGGCAGCGCCAG
>NZ_JAACGC010000141.1:0-2932 GCF_029237385.1 Aeromonas sp. 1HA1 | reverse complement strand
CTGGCGCTGCCAAAAATCAACGCGTTCTTGAGTGGTCATAGCGGAAATCCCAACGTAGATACGATGGGTTTCAGTGTGCCGAGGTGATCTCAGTAAAAACAGGTGCTGATTCAGGGGCGCTTACGTTTCATCAAACGCCTGTGGAAGCTGCAGTGGTTCCGCTCTCCGACACCATTGACTCAACCTATGCGTGATCTGTTCTGGGAGTATACCCAGGGCATAGCCCATATAGCAGTTTCCTTGTTCTATCTCTGCCAGGCGCGTGCCGTGATGGCGGGGCGGGAGGTCATAGACAAAGTACTGGTCACCAAGGTGTTCAATGAAGAGCTCTCGATGATACACCCCATGATCAATGCCCTCAGAAGTGGTCGGGAAGATAAAATCCTGCAATACGCCGATCTGGATATATCCAGGGACTCGATCCGTATATTTGGGCAACAAGTACCAGAGACTGGCCCCGATACTCTTAGTGCGAACGATGCTGGTGTGGGGGACAGAAAGGAGACGAAACAATCCAAACTGGCAAAAATGTTGGTGCAAATGGGACTGGGTGAAGACATAGCCCCGCTCGTAGCAGAGCAGACTATTGCAGAAAAACCGGAGGAAGATCTATTTGGTCTGGTGGCTCACATCAGAAACTTGCAAGAGAGAAAGGCTCCCCTTGGCAAGCCTGTGAAGCCTAAAGCCGAACCACTATGCCCTGTCTATTTGGACAATGATTTGCGTCAGCTAAGAGATGACGACCCTTTACTGAGCTACCAGAATCTGAAACAGGTAGGGATCATCATTGAGTTAGCCGCATATTTATAAAGCATCGCCAGTATTGCTATATTTATAGCAGTCCTGCTACCAAGGATTGCCTGTCATGCTTAGGCAGTTTCCTGTCCCACATCCGGATGAATTGCTAAGTAGCATATTGGCGCGCTTTGTGACCAGACAAGGGATCACTGAGGATAAAGTTGCTCTAGATCTGCTGTTTGATTCGCGCCTGGTTGTTCCTTCCGCCTTGTTTCAGGGGCATGTCCATCAGCTACTAAAACGGGTGGGACACCTTTGGCCTGCCACCACGCGCCAGGTCATTGAGTCACATAGCCCACTACCTCTATTTCGCCCTTTTGTTGGTCGCCGCACCTATGAGCAACTCGTCGGTGATTTGAGTGGCTATCGCCAAAATCACAGCCTGCTGCGGACGGGAGTAAACGCATCAATTTTACTCTGGCCTGTAAGTTTCAAGATTTGTCCCCTGTGTTGGCATCATCAATCAAGTTTGTATGGCTACGCGTTCTGGCAGCGCTTGTTCCAGTGCCCTGGCGTTGAGTGTTGTCCCTTGCACGGTTGTCTGTTGCTGGATACCAAGTTGCCAATGCAGTCAGAACATCGGCATCACCTTGTTGGTGCAGCTGATATGGTGAGAGCCATTCCGGTGGCTGGGGTAATGGCCAGTGATCAGCAAATCAGGCTGGCGAAGTGGGTGCAGCAACTTCTCAATCCTGTATCCGGGATGCCGGATGTGGGCCTGCTTGATAAATGGAGCTGTTATTACCATCGATTGGCGACCGAATTGGGATTTGCGCACGGCCATCGGATCCATCATCAAGCCATCCATGACTTGGTTACTCATTATTGGGGGTTGGGATGGCTGGAAAAACAGGGGTTGGGTCGCCTAGCCGCCGATGATGACTGGCTCACGATGATATTTCGTAAACATCGTCGACCTTTTTCTTATCTACAGCACTTGGTCTGTTGGAGTGCCTTAAAGCCAGATCTTGGTGATATCAAGGATGTTTTTCAATTTGTGGCGACGTTGCAACATGGTTCCGCTACTCCTGCTAGGTATTATTCCAGCAAGGCTCAGAGCCGTTGTGTTGAGTATCGGACTGGTTGGTTGAGCATGGGGCGAGCGTACCCTGACCTTAAACAAATCAGGGCGAACAGGGAGGGGGCTCGTTTGTACTCATGGCTTTACCGATATGATCATCAATGGTTGCAAGTGCACAAACCAGTGCCGATCAAGCACTATGTTAATCAGAGAGTTGATTGGAAAAAAAGGGATCTCATTACTGTCAGACGACTACTTGCAGTTGAATCCTCATGTCAAAACAAGCTTGAGGGCCCGCGTCGCTCTAGGGCGTGGTTCAGTAACCAGATCGGGGTCAAAGGTTTGATCGATAAAAAGCTGCACAAGCTACCGCTTTGTCAGCTTTTTTTTGATCGATATAGCGAATCTGTAGATGAATACCAGACTCGCAGGCTGGCCTGTGTTATGGATCAACTAATTGATAATAATGAGTATTTAAGGCCCATCTGTGAGATTGAACGAATTGCTGGCCTCAGCCGTCAACGTTGCCGAAAACCTGCGCGGGAAATTCTCCGACTGGACATCCCAGCCTGGCAGAGAGCTCAAGCACTTTCCTACGGGAAAACCTCTTATAGCAATCGGCCCAATCAGTACCCAAAAGATACTGAACCAAAAGATTAGGCCCCTCATTCGAGTTCAGTTTCAGGGGCATGCAGAGAGCCAGATTCCGGCAGAGCTCATTCCAATGTTGGTTCAAAACAGCACCTACGATAACAAGAAGAGATCAGCACCAAGCAATCAACAAACATATAAATTCATCACTGATGGAACACTTTATAGGTTCAATGATCAGCATGGCCGCAACCTGGCGGTATTGACTGATGGTTCTGTTAGAGTTGTTGTGTCTCTGTTGGAATTAGCCAGAACCATTTTTCTCGAAAATATTCATCTCACCAGAACGGCATTGAGACCAAATGGGCTAGCGGGTATGGCACTTGCAGATGAAAGTCTGTCTCTTGATCAGATCTTGATCCCCGAAGCCATCATCTCTTTGGCGGCAATAAAGCCGTCCAGTTTACTTTGCAGTGTTTGCCAGCCTTCCCAGAGTGAGCTCCAGCCTGCAATCCCTGTTCG
>NZ_JAACGC010000140.1:0-3076 GCF_029237385.1 Aeromonas sp. 1HA1 | reverse complement strand
TTGATGTCTTTTGCCAGCTCAGCGGCGAGTGCTTTGAGTTTGTCTTGGTCCATTTGCTTACCCACGAAGGTATCCTTTTGAAAAGTTACTTATTCGTGGGCGGTTACACAATTGGATTTACAGGCTCCGCCTGACCGACGCCATACACCAGATTTGACAATAGCTCCTTTGGCCTTGTCGGAAACGTACTTCACAAACAGCAGGGTCAGCACATAGTCCTTGTACTGGGAGGCATCCATGCCGCCGCGCAGTTCATCGCAACTGGCCCAGAGTGAGGAGTAGAGTTCGTTTTTCTTGATAGCCATGAGTCAGATATTCCGATAAGAGTCTGTTTGCGCCAAGGGCGCATGGAAAACGAAAAGAGGCGGATCTTCCCAACCTTACTGGTTGAGATACCAGAAATTGCCGACATGTTTACCCACTTGGCCCCGTTGCAACCATGCCTGATATCACATCAGGGGTGATACGCAGACCGTTTAGCCGTTATCTCCTGCAATTGCATAGCGGATATGGCAAGCGCGAACCACCCTCACCACAGACGCGATATGCCAGGAAGCAACGGCAGAAACACGAGAAACAAGCTAGCTCCTTATTTATTCGCGGCCTGATACTGCACACCGCTCGCCGAGATGGTAATAGTCGGTAGCTTTTGACGAACCGCCTCCCAGAAGCTGCTCTTGCGTTTGTGCTTCTGATAAAGCTGATTCAGATACTCCTGTGGCGAACAGAGAGGTCTATCTCCGTCCTCTTGTTCTACCTTTAAGGCCGCCTGATAATCCAGGCTCTTTTTCAGATCTGAGGCTGCCCCCGTGTAGTAGGTGCTCTTGCCCTGATTAACGACATTGGCCACCAATTGACGACGTAGCCGCACTGCCACCACGATAAATCCCTGCTGATAGAGGCGGCTCGACCAGGTTCGTACGGTTGAACCCGCAAGAAGTGAGAGATCCTCCTGCAAGTCTGCACCTGTACACTGCTCAAGCCGTTGCGCCAGTTGTGGCCATGCTTCAACCTCCTCCAGCAGCAACAAGACCTCGCGCAGCCCCCATGATTCGGCAATAGCAACAAACTGGCCTAATGCTACCTCTCTGGTCTCATCCCCACTTTGGCAATAACTCGCAAAAAACGAGTTTGCCCGTGTGGCAGCAAACGCGCGTAATGCCTGAGCATGAGCGTCAACTCGGCGCCCCTCTTCCAGATAGGCCCGGATCAACACTTGATGCCACAGGTTCAATTGGCGGTGGCGCTGCAACAGGTCCGAGTCCATTGCCTCTAATAGCGCGATGGCTTGATCGGCGCGTAATTCGTCGATCAGCAGCCTGGCATAGTCCATCTGCTGACGGGAGTGGCTAAAGAGGCCAGCCTGTTGCACAAAGTCAAAGAACGCAATATCACGCAACTCAAAGCTCAACCCCAACGCCTCTGGCAATAGACCTGCCTCCGCATAGTTATCGCGCAAGGCTCGCATCACTGGGGAGCCGAGCACATCACGGTAATCAAACAGGCAAGTAATGCTGATCGATGGATCAATGTCTGACAATCCGTCACGCAATCGACGAGCCAGCACCTCTGGGGGGACAGACTTTCGTTGAGTAGCAATCGCCATCAACCACTGTTCGACCAGCGCAAGATGGTAGTCCTCCCAGCTGCCACTGGAAGTATCCATCTTTTCATACAAGGCTCTGGCGTTCGCCAGCAACTCAAGGGCGAAGAGTTCCCCCTCCCTTGGGGAGGCGACAATCCCCTTGGCCAGCAACGGAATAAACTGATTTTGCAAGGTATCGAAGAAGGCATCCACCTCCTTATAATCCCAGGAAGGGGGGCGACGAGTGAGCTTGTTATACTCTTTTTTGGCCAATGCCAATAAGGCATCCTCAGCAGTAAGGTGCTGGTTAATCAGATGTTTCTTGGCGAGGGGGAGATGCGTTGCCAAGTCAAGCACGATAGCCAACAGCTCGGCTTGGCTCTTACTTTCCAGTTTACTCAATTGCGCTTTGGTTAATATTCGTGCCATCAGCTGTGCTACTAATCATCAGGGCATATGGAGGTGACCATTGTGCCTGAGACCGGTATAGATGCCTATCCATTGGAGCGGCATCCCCCGGATGACAGAGACCATAAAGAACACATGGTGAAGAAACCATGCCTACGTCGCTGGAGGCGCTCAGAAATGAGCATCTGCAAGAGCAAGCCACCAAGGCTCGCTTTGCTGCCAGTATCCCTCATGCTCACTTTCTGGCGCAACGAAGTAAACGCCCGGCACGACCTCAACCGGTGATGGCCCCCATCAAGATTGGCCGCAACGAGCCGTGCCCCTGTGGCAGCGGCAAGAAGTACAAGCAGTGCTGTTTGCACTGACCAACAAAATAGATAGCCAGATAGGGCCACAGGCCCTCTCTGGCTTTGGTTAAACTGAAGGAGTAATGACGATGACCTGTCCAAAGAAATGCGATAGAGGAGAAAGACAGCCAGGGCCCTGTGGCACACTGTGTGGCATACCCAAATTTCAGATAAGAAAAAAGCCCAACCGAATCAATCAGTTGGGCTTATACAGTGGCGGAGCGGACGGGACTCGAACCCGCGACCCCCGGCGTGACAGGCCGGTATTCTAACCAACTGAACTACCGCTCCGCTATTTGGCTAGCTTTTCGCTAAATCTTCTGCCGATTATCAGAGGTGTCATCCTCTCGGCCAATGACGTGACTTATCACATCACTGTTTAATTGGTGCCTGGCAGTGTCCTACTCTCGCATGGCGAATGCCACACTACCATCGGCGCTACCGCGTTTCACTTCTGAGTTCGGCATGGGATCAGGTGGTTCCACGGCGCTATGGCCGCCAGGCAAATTAATTCAATCTGAAAAAGCTGACGTAAATAACGATGTCGCTCGTGGCTTGTCGTTATCACTGAATTAGTTAGTAGTTCTTGCGGTCTGTTACAAGTCTCAGAACACTTCTTGGGTGTTGTATGGTTAAGCCTCACGGGTAATTAGTATGGGTTAGCTCAACACATCACTGCGCTTACACACCCCACCTATCAACGTTGTGGTCTCCAACGGCCCTTTAGGACCCTCAA
>NZ_JAACGC010000139.1:0-3183 GCF_029237385.1 Aeromonas sp. 1HA1 | reverse complement strand
AACAGGGATTGCAGGCTGGAGCTCACTCTGGGAAGGCTGGCAAACACTGCAAAGTAAACTGGACGGCTTTATTGCCGCCAAAGAGATGATGGCTTCGGGGATCAAGATCTGATCAAGAGACAGGCTCTTTACCTATGCGGTAGCAGCGCCTACGCGGTGCCTACATGGTCACAATACGCTCTTATATTCATAAAGGATGAGTCGAACACATGCTAAAAACATCGATAAATGCAGCGATTTTACTGGCGTCGGTATTGCCGGCTTTTACTGTGTTCGCCGCCGAGCCGCAGCTTATTTGCTTTGGCAATGAGCCGTCATGGAGCCTGCAGTTTAGTGACAAAAGTCGAGCGCAATTGCTCTTGCCCGAACAGAAAGCGGTCGATTTCCTCGGCCAGAAAACGCATCTGCTTGCGCTCAAAGAGTACGCTTGGCGCGGCAAGCCGGTAACCGGTAAGGGCGGCGAAGCAGTCGCGCTGCTGCGTGAGGCGGGCTGTAGCGACGGTATGTCTAACACCCAACATCCAATGAGCGCAAGGGTATCTCTGCCAGACGGGCAACTGTTGGCAGGTTGTTGTCGCGTGCCAAAGCCAGCTAAGGATACCACGGATACCACCGCCAAGCCGCTCACACTAGAGGGGCCAACATGGCAGTTAGACTCTCCGAGCGGTAGCTTTGCCGGTATCGCAATTGACGCGGCAAAGCCTGTAACGGTACGTTTTGAGGCAGGCCGTTTGAGCGGTTTTTCCGGCTGTAATAGGCTTATGGGTGGCTATAACCTGAGTACTGGCAAGGTGAAAATTAGCATGTTAGCCGGTTCGATGATGGCTTGCCCGGAGCCACAAACGGCGCTGGAGAACGCCGTGAGAGCGGCACTCAGCGGCACTCTGGCGTATGCCATTAATACTGAGCAACTGAGCCTGAGCACTGCCACTGGTGCGGTATTGACATTTAAAGCGCAGCCCGCGGCAACGCTTGAGGGCGTGTACTGGGATGTAACTGGATTCAACAACGGCCGCCAAGCAGTCGTTAGCGCTCTGCCTGGCACGCGTTTGAGCATGGTCTTTGAGCAAGGCCAGGTACACGGCAGCAGCGGTTGCAATACTTATCAGGCGAGCTTTACCTCGGTCGAAAATCGCCTGAGCATCGGCCCATTGCTGAGCACACGTATGGTTTGCCCCGCCGATGGGGTGATGCAACAAGAGCGCGAGTTTCTTGCGGCGCTGGAGTCGGTAAAACTATGGGAAATACGTGACGGTTTGTTGGATGCGCATCGTGCGGATGGCGAGCGTGTGTTTAATGCCATCGTCAGCGCTCCATAAGAACCCACAATCCATTTGATGGACACAGTACCGATCATGCACAACGCTAAACAGTACCGCGCATCGACAACAGGAGCTTGTCCTATGAGTGTGCGCAACCTTCTACTGATCGGTTTTACCCTCGCCTGTGTGGCGGCAGCCTTTTTGTTACCGGCCGTGCCGCAGCCGCTGGCTTACCATAATTTTGCCGACCAACGCAGCTTCTTGGGGATCCCGCATTTCAATAACGTGGTCTCCAATATAGGTTTTTTTCTGGCGGGTACCTTGGGGTTGGCCCTGCTAATCCGCAGCCGCGTGCGGTTTGAATTTATGCGTGAGCGTTGGCCTTATTTGGTATTTTTCTTTGGTATATTCGCGACTGCTTTAGGTTCAAGTTACTACCATCTAGCCCCCGACAATGACCGACTGTTCTGGGACCGTCTGCCTATGACCATTACCTTTATGGCCTTAGTCGCCAGCCAGATTTCAGATCGCATCAGCGTGCGCACCGGGCTAGTGTTATTAGTACCGATGTTACTGATTGGTGCCTCGTCGGTTATTTACTGGCGTGTGACCGAGCGGCAAGGCGTTGGCAACGTGCTGCCGTACGCAATGCTGCAGGCTTATGCAGTACTGGCTTTACTTTTTCTGGCTATTTTGCAACCATCGCGTTATTCACGCGGCAGTGATCTTTACTGGATCTTTAGCTGGTATGTGTTGAGCAAGGTGCTCGAAACCTATGACGCCGAAATCCTTAGTCTTAGCCATTTTGTCAGCGGTCATACCTTGAAACATTTTGCCGCCTCGCTGGGTGGTTTTATTGCCTGTTACATGCTGATAAATCGTGTGTTACAACATCCAGAAACGACGGCTGATGAGTCGCTTAAAACACCATCAGCACAGCCTTAATCATCAGTACAGGGGGGTCTATGCGTTACGTTTACGCCGCTTTAATCATCGTCATCACGACGACTGTTTTGCTGTTTAAAATTCAAAATATAAGCCTTGTCACCGTTTCGCTGCTTAATATGAGCCTGACGCTGCCGGCGTCGCTACTGATCGTCGGCGTTTACGTGCTTGGCATGCTCACCGGCAGCGCACTCTGGTCGCTTCTGCGCAGCTGGCTACAGGCCGCGATGCGCAAGCCCGAGTAACACCATCGCCGGCGAGTTTACGCCGGCTACACCTAAACCAATTAGGCAACGCAAAGGAAACACACCAATATGAGCAATTTCTGGGATTTCTTCTGGTTAATACTCTCAAGTTTTATCTTTATCGCTTACCTTTTGGTACTGTTCCAGATCGTCGGCGATCTGTTTCGCAACACTGAAATGGGCGGCGGATTTAAAGCTCTGTGGATCCTCGGACTGATATTCTTGCCGATGTTTACCGCGCTGATTTACATTGTTAGCAATGGCGCAGGTATGGCCCAGCGTCAACGTGCGGCGATGCAGCGGGCCAAATCAGATACCGAAGACTATATTCGGCAAGTGGCAGGTAAATCACCAGTCGAGCAGATCTGCGAGGCCAAAGCCTTGCTCGATAACGGCGCGATTAATGCTGATGAATATGCCCAACTCAAAGCCAAAGCACTGGCCTAAGCATATGCAGCGCCGCATCTTGGCGCTCAACCGTTAAACCAGAGAGCCCGCTGTGGATGCGGGCTTTTCAGTTTTTGCTGCAAGCGTTACGCGGCGTAAATGGGATGGTCGCCCCTCCCCAAAACGGCATCTGAGTGCCAAAGTGACGAATGTAATCAGCTATTGTCAAATCTGGTGTATGGAGTCGGTCAGGCGGCATTCCTGTCTGACTCATCCAGCACCTGTACTCCGTCCTTGAATTTCACGTTGTTTACCACCAACGTCAGCAGCACAAATCCCTTGAG
>NZ_JAACGC010000138.1:0-3305 GCF_029237385.1 Aeromonas sp. 1HA1 | reverse complement strand
GACATGTATTGAATGTGATCGCAGACTGGCCGGTGAACCGGGTCAGTGAACTGCTGCCTTGGCGTGTTGCTCTACCTGCTGAATAGCCTGTCGCCCCTGTCAATACGGCCTTCGCTGGACGCTTACGTCTCAGGTGATCTCTTCTGTGCTGATTGATGTCATTATCGGTGTGATTTTGACCGGTGGTGCTGGCCTTGCTGCCCGTTATGGCGCCAAGGCGGCTTCAGCGGCCAAGAACAGCGATAGAGTGATGCGTCTGGTGACCTCGCTGGTCAATCTCTCCAAAAAGCACAATCTGGCGCAACATGCCCAAACGGCCAAGAAGGTGTTGATCGCCGGGTCTGCCAAGCTGAGTCCTGCCAAGAAGGCGGATCTCAAACTGGTAGATGGCAGCGCCAAAACACTGGTGGAAAAGGCGACAGCAGCCAAGCGCAAATTCCAGCCCCATTCCGAGCTTAAGCAGCTTAAAAAGACGCCAGATGCCTCGAAAACGGCGACAACACCGGTCAATAAACCCCATCAACCTGAAGCCAAAACCTGCAAGAACAACTGCCCTGTGTCCATGGTCACCGGCGAGGAGTTGCTGGCGCTGGAGGATGCCCATCTGCCGGGCATGTTGCCGTTTACCTTTGGTCGCCTCTATCGCACGTCAGCTGTTGAGCGTTCCTGTGGCATGGGGGCGGGGTGGAGTCATGCGCTGGCCCATCGGCTCGAACGTCACGGAGATAGCCTGACCTGGTGGGACCAAGAGTCTCTTGCTATCGAGTTGCCGATGCCTTCGGCAACCAGACCCATGATCACCAACCAGTTGTCAGAGGCGGCCGTTTATCTGGGGGATGAGCCTGACGAGGTGATAGTAGCCAAGGCGGGATCGCCCTTCCTGCATTTCACCTGGCATGGCAAGACAGGCCGTCTGACGGCCATGTCGGACCTTTATGGCAACCGGCTCACTATCCGTGCTGATGAGCAGGGGCGCCCCTGCTGGATAGAAAACGAGGGCGGTCTGGCTCTTCACATTGTCTATCAAAAGGCATATCTGACCGCTGTCGAATTGCAGCATTTTGATGGTATTAACTGGCAGCCAGAAGCGACCTTGCAACGTTATGACTATGACGATGCAGGGCACCTGGTGGTGGCTGAAAACGGGGCCGGTGAGTGCGAACGTTACCGCTATCGCCCTGATGGGGTGATCCTGGAGCGCCGACTGGCGGGCGGCGCAGGTTTTTTCTGGGAGTGGGAGCGGGAAGGGAAGCTGGCGCGCGCGGTTCGCCACTAGAGTGATGTTGCCCGTTTTGATGTCAGTTACACCTGGGATGATGACAAGGGTGAAGTGACGGTCAGCAATGCTGATGGCAGTCAGGAGGTGTACCAGCATGACAGCAACGCCCGGCTGATCCGTCAGCAAGATCCCGACGGTGCGGTCAGCGAGTTTGTCTATAACGACAAGGGTCAGAAAGTGCTGACCCGCGATGCGCTGGGGGGCGAAACCCGTTACCACTATGACGAAGCGGGCTTGCTGGAGCGCGAGATTGCTCCCGATGGCAGTCAGACCGCCTATCACTATTGGGATGGTCGGGTTCGCAAGGTGGTGCAGGGGGATCGTGAGTGGCGTTTTGAACGCAACGAGCAAGGGGATGTGATTGCAAGACGGGATCCCCTTGGCCGGGAGACTCGCTACAGCTATAACGCGCAAGGCAAGCTCAACACTGTTGTGCAACCCGATGGCAGCCGCATCGAACTGGGCTGGAACCGCCTTGGGCAGCTGATTGAGGAGAAGGGTGCCAACGGTGGTGTGACCCGCTGGCGCTATGACGAGCGGGGTCGCCAGATAGTACGGCGCGACCCGCGCGGCGCGATTACCCGTTATGAATGGAATGCGGCAGATCGCTTGCAAGCCGTGTATCTGCCTGGTGGTGGCATCCGCCGTTTCGAATATAACGCCTACGGCAAGGTGACGGCCGAGTGGGACGAGCTGGGCCGCGAGACCCGCTACGAATATCACCCCGGCCTGCATCTGGTGAGCCGCCGCATCAACCCGGACGGCAGTGAGCTTAAGTATCGCTACGACAATGCCAAGCTCTTCTTGAGCGAGATTGAGAACGAGCATGGCGAACAGCACCGCATTCACTACTTCCCCAATGGCCTGGTCGCGCGGGAAACCGGCTTTGATGGCCGCACCACCGCTTATCGCTACGACCTTAACGGCCACCTGAGCGAGAAGGTCGAGTTCGGCAAGCAGGAGACCGAGCTGGTCACCCGCTATGAGCGAGACCCCATGGGGCGGCTGCTGACAAAAACCTTGCCCGATGGCCGTGAAATCCAGTTCAGCTATGACCAGTACGGTCAGCTGACCCAGGTGGATGATGGCGCCTGGCCACTCACCTTTGAATACGATACTGCAGGCAATCTGCTGGCCGAGCATCAGGGCTGGGCTTCCAGCTATTTCAAGCATGATGCCATGGGGCGGCTGTCCCACTGGCAGCTGCCCGATGGTAACCAGCTGGCTTACCACTACCTGCATGGCGAGCTAAGCGGGATTGATCTGAACGGCGCCGAGCTGACTCGCCACCAGATGGTTGGAGGATTGGAGATGCGCCGCAGCCAGGGGGCGCTGACCCAGCAATACGAATATGACGAGCAGGGGCGCCTGACGGCGCTGCGACTGCAACGGGGCAGACAGGTCGCACGTGAGCGGCGTTACGGCTATGACCGCACCGGCAATCTGCTGCAGATCAATGACAGCGTGCAAGGGGAGCAGCACTACCGCTACGACCCGCTGGACCGCTTGCTGGAGGTGCGTGGTGAACTGACCGAGCGGTTCCTGCACGATCCGGCGGGCAACCTGTTGAGCCAGACGCTGGGTGGCCAGTTTGATGGGGCGCGCACCCAGGGTAACCGGCTGCTGTTGAGTGGCGATCGCCATTTTGAGTACGACGAATTTGGCCGATTGGCCATCGAGCGACGGGGTAAAGGCCAGTCACTGGTTACCCGCTATCACTACGACTGCCAGCATCAGCTAGTCAGGGCTGAACTGCCGGATGGCACCACGGCCAATTATGACTACGACGCCTTTGGCCGCCGTATTCGCAAGAGGGTGGGTAGAGTAAACGGCGAGCATGTCACCGAATTCTTGTGGCAGGCCAACAACCTGATTGCCGAAAACAGTTATCAATTTGGTGGGAGTTATGGTCATTTCTGGTGTACGGAGGGATAGAAGAGGTGGCGTATCCTGCTGATTGATTCCCGCGAAGAATCTCAATCAACAGAGGTGATACGCCATGACTAATTCTACCCTCAGAGCCCTG
>NZ_JAACGC010000137.1:0-3452 GCF_029237385.1 Aeromonas sp. 1HA1 | reverse complement strand
CCAGCACGTCGAGCACTGGCAGCATCTTGCCCGCCGAGTCGGTGAACGTGAGGCCCAGCGCCTTTTGGGCGCTGCCAATCCCGGACAGAAACGACTTGAACTTGGTGCCAGCCTCGCCGCCGCCCATGGTGGCCTGCAGGTGGCCGAGCACGGCGAACTGCTCGTCCATCGAGATCCCTGCGGCGGTGGCGTTGGCGCCAATGCCCTTGAAGGCGTCGGTCATGCCCTGGCCGGTGGTTTTGAACATCTGCACGGCGGTGGCGGTCTTGCCGGCCACGTCTTCCACCCAGTTGGCCTTGCCCATCCGCTTGGCCTGCTGCTCAAAGATGCCGTACAGGGTGCCCATGTAGTTGGTGATGGTGGCGGTGTCGGCCTTGGTGGCCTTGGCCAGCACCCCGGAGGCGCGGGCAAAGGTGGGCAACTCGTTACCCTCAAGCCCCGCGATGGCGGATTGAATATCGTAGGAGGCACTGACGAACGCGCTGGCCGATTCGCCATAGTCCACCGAGAACTGCAGGGCGGTGTCAGAGAGCTGTTTGAGGGTTTTTTCATGGACATCAAGCGAGGCCACTTCGCCCAGCGCCCGGTCCATTTCGATGGCGGGCGCCAGCGCATTCTGGATGGCCAAGGTGCCGGCCAGCATGGCGGCCCCACCGCCTGCGATATTGGCCAAGCCACTTTTGGCGGTGTTCTTCACCATGTTCAGCTGGTTGTTGATGCCCTCAAGCGGCCGGGTGACGGCATCTATCAGGGCAATCCTCATGATCAGTTGTTCAGTGACAGAAGCCATGATTTATCCATTGAATGCGGCGGCGATGCCCTCGGCAACGGCGCGGGCGTCACGTTGGGCGTGGTATTTGTCTAACCAGATGGCGCGGGCCAGGCTGTCGAGGTCGTCCTCCTCATGGGGCAGGTAATGGCGCCGCAGCGCCAATACCTGCTCCAGTTGGTTGTTGTCGATTGCCTCGGCGCGCGCCGTCAGTTTTTTACTTCGATATCCAGGTCAGGGGCGAACTGCTCGTTGACCTTGGCGGCGACCTGCAGCGCGGCGCCGGGGCGAGCCAGCAGCGTGTCCAGCGCCTCTTTGCTCTGTGCGCAGACGATGCGCTTGAGGTACTGATGGGACGGCGCCACCTTGTCGCTCATTGACAGCCCGTTGATGTAGCTGTTGTAGGCCACAAGGGTGGGTTCAAAGCAGATGTCGGTGCCGGCGATGGTCAGGGTGATGGTTTGCTTGCTCATGGGGTGGTTTCCTCTTGGGTTATCCAGTCGTTTAGGGTGTTGAGTTGGGTTTGGCAGCGGCGCAGTGCGCCCTGCAGGGTGGGGATAAAGGCCACGGCCTCGCCCCAGGTAGTGCCATTAAATTCAGGCTCCGGGCAGTGGGGCACCAGCCCCGGCGGCGGTAGGCGCTTCACCACCTGGGTGTGCACCACGGCCCTTGGCTGGCTGGAGCAGGCGCAGAGCGCCAACAGGCAGAGGCTCGCGAGCACAATCCGGGCGGCCCGCCGGCGGTGTGGCCAGGGCGTGTTGCAAGTCATCGGCGGTTTTCCTCTGTTGTTGGTCGAGCTCGGTCAGGGCGGCGTTCTGGTGGGCGAGCAGCGTGCGCAGCCCCCTCTCTTCTCGCTGCAGCGTCTGGAGTTCGCTGTCCATCTGGCCGTTGGCGCTCTGCAGGGTGGTGATGGTCTCGTTGGCGGTGGCCAGTTCGTCCCGCAAGCTATTGATGTGACCACCCATCGAGCTGAACGCCCACCCAATCGCCAACATGGTTCCAATTGTGATAATGGGAAAAAAGGAGGAGATCAGACCCTTGATGTTGATCATGCGAGCACCCCGCCAAATTCGGTGAACTTGGCCAGTAGGTCAGCGAGCTTGTGTTCGCGCTGGCCATAGCCGGCACCGGGCAGGCTGGCCCAGATGTTGGCGCACTTGGCGATAGCCTGGGCGATGCGGCCAGCCTCCACGTCCGGCAAGGCGCGGCGCTCACGGATAAGTTGGATGGCCCAGGTGTCTTGCGACTCAGGGCCAAAATCCGGCAGCGCCAGCAGCATTTGATAGTGCCGCCAGTGCCGCGACAGGTGCTGGTAACGCCCTGCTGCGGTGCTGACCAAGCCAGGCCTGACGATGACGGACACATTAGGGTGGGTTTGGTAGTCGGTGAAGAACCCCGCCGGGTTGACCAGCTTGTTGTATCCATCATCGCCGAGCCCTTTGGTGCCCTCGGCATAGGCCAGCATGTCCAGAAAGGCGGCCATTTGCGGGTGGCAGTTACTGCGCGCCATGGTGGGTATCCTCCTGGCTGATGAGGGTCTGAAATTCCTGGCAGGTCTGGGCAAACCGGGGGGCTTCCAGCTCCACCCCGATAAAGCGGCGACCAAGGCGCCAGGCAGCCTTGCCCGTCGCGCCAGAGCCCATGAAGAAATCCCCCACCACGTCCCCCGGCCGGCTGCTGGTGCGCACGATGTGCTCCATCATGGCGGCGGGCTTTTCGCACGGGTGCTTGCCCGGGTAGGCCTGCACCGAGGGGTAGGTCCACACATTGGTAAACGGCACCTCTTTGCTGACGCTGAACGGGCGGCGCAGCTGCTCATACTCGGCCTTGAGCTGGTCATAACTGGCGACCAGGGTCTGATAGGTGCGATGCAGTCCCTGATAGGTCTCTTTGAGCTCGCGATGGGGCAGGCACAGGGCGCGGGCTTTGCGGGCGAACAAGGCTTGCAGGCGGGCATATTGCGCTTCGCTTGGCAGGCTCCACTGGCTGCGGCCAAACCAGTGGCCCGCCATTTGGCAGCCCAGGGCCTGGTCGATCTCTTTGTTGGAAATGCCACAGGCGGCCTTGGCCTGCTGGAAGTAGTCGATCAGCGGCTGCATCACCTGGCCACGCAGTGCTTGGCAGGCCTGACGATACCCGCTGGCTTGGGCACTGCTGTGGGCCCCCAGCTGCTCGGCAAAGATGATGCGTTCACTAGCGGGCCAGAAGTTGCGCAAGGCTGATTTGTCCGCCCGGTTCCACACGCCCGAGGGCTTGGCCCAAACGATGTGGCTCAGCACATTGAAGTGCTTGCGCACCAGCAGCTCGATGTCGGCATTGAGGCTGGGGCTGCAAAACAGATAGAGCGAGCCGTTGGGCTTGAGGATGCGGGCAAACTCAATCACGCACGCTTCCAGCCAATCCAGATAGGCCCCGACGTTGGGCCATTGGTTGTCCCAATCCAGATCTTTGACCCGGTAGTAAGGGGGATCGACGGCCACCAGATCCAGGCTGTGGGAGGGCAGTGTGGTGAGGTAGGCCAGCGAGTCGGCGTTGACCAGCTTGAGCCGCTCGTTAATTTTGTGGATCTGCATTTGATCAGTCATCACAACTGTTCACTCCTTCGGTAATTTGGTGTTGAGCCAGCGCTCGGCAAGGCCGCGAATGGTCTCCACACCGATAAGGCCGACCATGCCACCGACAA
>NZ_JAACGC010000136.1:0-3511 GCF_029237385.1 Aeromonas sp. 1HA1 | reverse complement strand
AGGGATTTGCGCTGCTGACGTTGGTAGCGAACAACGTGAAATTCAAGGACGGAGTAAAGGTGCTGGAGGAGTCAGACAGGAGTGCCGCCTGACCGACGCCATACACCAGATTTGACAATAGCTCGTATCAATGCATGAAGATATGTACCAAGGCCTGGGATCATACCCCGTATCCCGTGCCAGCTCATTGCGAATAACGGGCGTCAGGCTAATTGGCACTGGTGGAAGAAACGGGCCATCAGGGTATCGCCAAAAATCAACAAGGTCAGGTAGACGAAGCTCAGGCGCTATCGGCAAAGCTGGCGAAAACAGTTAGAGCAAGGGGCCGTGCTATGCTCGAAGCGCTACCGGGGGCGCTGTGATTGGCTTATCTAAGGATGACAAGATACTGTGGCGGTTTATGAGTGATGACAATGTCCCGCTGACAAACAACGAGGCGGAACCGAGCGCTGCGTGGCTATGTGCTGTGGCATAAAGGGAGCTATGGGGTGTGTTCACATCGAGGGGAACGGTTTCGCCAGCGAATACTGTCATGGGTGGAGACGGCCAAAAGAGTGGGGCCTTCTCCCCACAGGAGTGGCTACGCGCCATCGTCAGGGCTTGTATCGAGACAACAGATTACCCCATCCCTGCCGAATTGTGTGCATCAAGCCCCTGCCGGTGAACGGTTACAATTTTAATGCCTCCTTCTTCTCTGAATTTCATTCAGATTAAAAGAAAAAGTGCCCTATTTGATAACTGATTAGTAATAGGATTAATCGTCATTCACACAGAGAAAGCTTGCAATGCCATTCGACTCTACAATGTAGTTATGTTTATTTATACGGTAGATTGATATTAAAAGGTTACTGCCAACCGTAGACATAAAGGCAGGCAAGGGTACATGTAATTTATTTCTATCTACCTCATCAGCCATGCTTACTTCAATACCTGTGAAGGTTAAAACCAGACTGTTATCAATATCAGAGATGTTAAACAGTAATTTTCTGGCTAAATGAGAAGATACTCCATTTTCGGTAATCTTACCATTCAGGACCATAAATCCTTTGCTGTTATCAAAAGTGATATCGATATTTGACTTAATACTGTAATTTTTATTGTGCGTGTACTGTACACCATTGCAGTGAAGGGTTGCAACACTTTTCTCACCAATAAAGTGCAAATAAATGAAACTGCCTAAAACAATAAGCAAGACAGTGCCAGAAATCATAATATATTTAAGGTTGAGTTTCATCAAGTTCACCATGATTAATGAAAATTTCAGTTTTACAGTCGTTTTGCTCGGTGTAGTTTATATCATTCCTACATGATATTATTGATGTTGTCGGATGTCGGTCACTATAACTGATATAAACATAAGGGTAATTTTCACATTCCAAAGGGAGTGTTCTAATTAAGCTATTAACTCTCAGGTTGTTTTCTATGCTTTTATTTTCGGTGCTGTTAAAAACACTACACCCATTAATTTTCGATATAAACACAAAGTCCTTTGGGTAATGCGTAACCCTCCATGGCGTGCTGCTATAGTCATAAAACAAAATACCAAATAAAATAACAACCAGAGATGACAACAATATCAAATGATAAATTACAGGTTTTCTTTCTTTAGCTGGTTCAGTTTTATCTGGAGTGATCTCATTATTTTCAACATAATTTTCCACTACACTGGTAACCGTAAAAATAAATCCCTTACCCCTGATGGTTTTAAGTGATTCACTGGGAATGCCAGAGTCTTGAAGGGCTTTTCGCAACAGAGAAACATTCTGATACAAAGTATTTGGTGTTACATTTACACTATTTTCACCCCATACCATAGCATATAGTTCTTCTTGCGAAACTGCCACCCCCATCCTTGTGATAAAAGCTTCGAATAACTGTGCAGTTGGCATGTTAATTTTAATAGTATTCCCCGTTAAAGAAGACGATATATCACCACTTTCGGGGTAAAATAAAACGCTATCATTTATATTGTAACACTTAATCATCTCAATCGGCTTCCGATAACATCTATTAAAGCCTCATTATAGATAATTCACCATAATGCGCCACAATAATGAGAGGCTGTTTATCCTTTGAATGGGCGTTATTAGGCCTTGTTGCCGACATCGATGCGGCTTGAATGGAACCAACTTGAGACGTGGCAATCTGATCATTCAAGTCAGCATTCCAATGGGCAAGCCGCTTCACCCCATATACGACCAGCCTCTCGTCCACCGTGGCTCTCTTACCTTCTGGGTTGATGCGGATGCCATGAACAACGGGTTCCACCACGACCATCGCAGGCGACGGGGCCGCAGCCAGCTCTACACCGACCGGACCATTTGTACCTTCCTGATACTCAAGGGGATTTTAAGCCCCACCCTGCAGGCCGCACAAGGGTTATTTGGCTCCCGACCCCAGCTTATGAATGTTAATCTTTTAGCGCGAGTGGGTTGATATGGGCGTTTCCAAAATCGATGCGGCTTGAATGTAACTAACTGAAAATGTGGCGCTCTGATCACCACCATTCCCTTCAAGTCAGCATCATGGGCGAGTCGCTTCACCCCATCACCAACTGGTTTCAATACAACAAGCCTCTGATTAACCCTGGCTCTCTCACCTTCTGGGTGGATGCAGACGCCATGGACAACTGGTTCCACCACAACCATCACGGGCGACCGTGACGTAGCCAGCTCGACACCGACCAGACCATCTCTGCCTTCCTGATGTTCAAGGGGATTGTCAGCCCCACCCTGCGTGCAACAACGGGGCTACTCAACTCCCTGTTCGCGTTGATGAATGTGCCGCTATGTGCCCCCGATGACAGTTGCGTCAGCAAGTGATCCCGTACGGTGAAAGTGGCGTATCGGCAGCCATCGAAAGGGAAGGTTACCGACCTGGTTATCGATTCAACTGGCCTGAAAGCGTTTGGCGAAGGCGAGTGGAAAGCCAGAAAGCACGGCGCCGAGTCTGGCGCAAACGGCATCTGGCCGTTGACCCGGCAACCCACGATAGGGTGGCGGCGGAAGTTTCTTTAGAGAATGTCCATGATGCCGGGGCGTTACCGACATTGCTCAATCCCCTGCGGCGCCATCTGGGTGCCATTTATGCGGACAGCGCCTTTGACAGCAACGCCAGCCATCAGCTGATAGCGCACAGAGGGGCGACATCCGGTATCCCACCTCGCAAGAGCGCCGGGTGATGGAAAAAGGGACACGCGAGAAATGCGGCTGTACTGGTGATGCGAAAAGAAGGGCTGCCTCATTGGAAGAAGATATCGGGGTATGACCGTCGTTCGCTGGCGGAGACGACGATGTTTAGATTCAAGCAGTTGATGGCGGGGAGAGTCAGCCTGCGAAAATACAACGGTCAGGTGGGGAAGTGATGGCGTCTGTGACGCCATAAACAAACTAATGGAATGGTCGCCCCTCCCCAAAACGGCATCTAACGTGTCAAAGTGGCGAATGAAACTTTCCACTGATTGAGAGAGGCGACCGTGATGAACATTACAACGATTGGTATCGATCTGGCA
>NZ_JAACGC010000135.1:0-3553 GCF_029237385.1 Aeromonas sp. 1HA1 | reverse complement strand
ATTGGCGAGGCCGATACCCTGGAAAAGCTCGAAGCCCTGCTGCCATGGAACGTCCCGCTGGAGCCGATTGCAAAAAAAGTGGCGCAATACGGTAAAGGCAAGTAGGTCGATTTAACGGCGCTTACGAACGAGTCGCTGGCCCGCCAGGCCAATCAGGAAGATGGCTGCAAGGGCCACTTCTGGGAAGGACGCTTCAAAAGCCAGGCCTTGCTCACCGAGTCGGCGCTGCTGGCCTGCATGACCTATGTTGACCTCAATCCCATCCGGGCTGGCATCGCCACCACACCGGAGGAGAGCGATTTCACCAGCATCCAGCGACGGATTGAACAGACAGCTGATTTATCCGCACCAGCCTCCTTGCTGTTGCCTTTTGCAAGAGAAGGCAAGCCCGAAGAACTCCCCTGCAGTTTTGCCGATTATCTGGCACTGGTGGATTGGACAGGACGCGTAATTCGTCTGGATAAGCGTGGCCATATTCCGCACCATCTCGCACCTGTGCTGCAGCGCCTGGGCATAGAAGAGGGACAATGGTTGGGGCAAGTCACCCTGTTTCGGCGTCACGGTATCCGGGCGATTGGCGACAAGATTTGCTGCCAGCGCTACGCCGCGCATTGTGGCCAGACGCGATGTTATCAGCCCAATCCTTGATACCGGAAAGCCTCGTGAGTTCACCACCAATCAGCAATCCTCGTTGACGCTGTACAGACACTGATTGCCAACTGGCAGCCACTGACGCTCGCTCAAGCTCACAGCTTGTACTCCCATTGCTGTTTCATGCCTTCCAACCCCTAAACCAGCCTGCGTATGAATGGAGCCTCCCAAGCTATTCGTCATTTCCCATCAGGTGGGTGTCCAAATTTAATCCTTCCAAATTTAATCTTTCCAAATTTAATCCCAAACTTCATCCTTCCCTTGCACAACTTGGGCTGGATGGGGGTGATATGTGAAAACCACTCCACAGCAAAACGGCGCCCCAAGGCGCCGTTTTGCTGCATACCACCGGTGACGGCGGGCGGGCTGTTTTTTATATAACTCAGCCGGTATAGACAGGCAGCAGACCCGCCATGTTGAGCAGATGGAAGAGCGCGGTCAGCACCCCGAACAGCAAGACGCCCACTATCATCGGCAGGCCGCCCGGCGTGCGGAAGCCATCGCCCTTACCGCTTTGAGCACGCTTGCCGGCGCGTACCTTCCAGGCTAGCAGCGCGGGTATGATGCAGGTCCAGAGGGTCGCCACGGCACCGGCGTAACCGATGGCCATCAGGAAGCCGAACGGGAACAGCAGGGAGAGCAGCAGCGGTGGCAGGAAGGTGACGGCCCACGACTTGGCGCGGCCCTGATGGCTGTTGTCAAACTTGAACAAATCCGCCAGATAGTCGAACACCCCCAGACCGACCCCGATAAAGGAGGAGAGGATGGCGGCCATGGAGAAGAGGTTGAGGGCATTGGCGACGGCCTCTGACTCTATCACCGAGGCCAGCGCCTTGAGCAGCACGTCAACGTTGCCGCCCTGTGCCACCACAGCCCCGAACTCGCTGCGCGGCAGGTTGCCAAACACGCTCACCAGCCAGATGAGGTAGAACAGCAGCGCGATGGCAGTACCACCGAGGATGGCGTAACGAGCGCGGCGCTCCTCACCGTAGTAGGCACGCATGGACGACACCGAGTGGTGATAACCGAACGAGGTGAGCGCCACCGGCAGCATGGCCAGCGCATAGGGTGCATAGCTGGCATGCTGGCTCAGGGTATCGAACAGCAGGGTCGGCTTGATGTTGAGCGACAACCCCGAGATGCCGAACACGAAGCTCAGCCCCATAGCGATGACCAGCACGACCGAAATGCGATCCACCGCCCGGGTCGAGTGCCACACCAGCCCGGAGAAACCCAGAGTGAACAGGATGGAGCCCCAGTGACTGCCGATGCCGGTCATGCCATCTATGATGAGACCGGCCGAGGTGATGTAGGCGTAGAGCAGTATGCCACCGACGAAGTAGACGGTGAGGTTGTTGAGGGCGTTGACCTTCTCTCCCAGCAGCTCCCGGGTCACGGTATCGAACGACACGCGCAGCGGGTAGCCCTGATAGGACTCCAGCAGCATCCAGCCGGAGACCGTCATCACCACCATGGTCAGGGTGATGGCCAGGATGGACCAGATGGTCCAGGCACCCGCCCCGGCACTCGGCAAGCCCAGCATGCCAGCCCCTACACAGACGCCGGCAATGATACATGCCCCGCCCACCAACGATGGCTTATGCCCCATATTCCACTTCTCCTACCCTGTTCTCACTGCAAAAAAATGGCGCAGCCACGGCTGCGCCCTGACGTTCGCCCTGCCCATGACAGGGGACGATTTGTTGTTCTCGCGAAGGGAATGAACCCGATACCCGGCGGCATATCAGGGTGCTGACGCGCCCTGCCCACCGTTTCGCCGTGGCGACTTTACCCTCCAGCCCGCCCGGTATCAAATCCGCTTGCCTGTTTGGGTCACCCACACGACCCGAAACGGGGCGATCCGGGCGGCTTGCCCCCACCTTGCCAGACCCGTGAGGGCACGAACTGGCGGGTGAGGGTGGCCTGATCAATGGGTGAGTGATGGCGGCAGCCTGCACCGGGCCCACAAACACCCCCTCGGTGACGGGGGGGGCGTGCTGCCTGTGCGATGGCCGGGACAGCGACATGGTCCACCAGCGGCGGGGTCAGTCGCGGGCACGGCGCAGGTGGTAGTCAACGTGATAGTCGTTGGCGTTGCGAAACATGATGGAGTAGTTGAGAAACTCCCCGTTCTCGCCATAAGAGAGGGAGCTCAGCCGCAGGATGGGCGCCCCCTGCTCGATATGCAGCAACTCGGCCATCTGCCGGTCGGCCAGCACGGCGCTGAAGCTCTCGTAGTTGCCAGCGATGGGAAGCTGGCACTCATTCTCGATATAGGCAAACTTGGAGCCCTCCAGATGAGCCACCGACAGGGTGCGAAACAGTCGCACCGGCATGTAGCTCTCCTCCAGCAGCAGGGCCCGACCATCCACAGAACGCACCCGGCTGGAGAAATAGACGGGCTCGTTAACCTTGACCCTGAGCTGGCTGGCAATCGCAGGCGGGGCCGGCATGGTACGAAACTCCAGCACCTGACTGGTGAGTACCCGGCCCTGATCGCGCATCAGCTCGGTAAAGCCGCTCAACCCCTTGGTCTCGTGCTGAACATCCTTCTTGGTCACATAGGTGCCACTGCCGTGGCGCCGCGCCACCAGCCCCCATTCGATCAGCATGTCCACCGCCTTGCGCACCGTCATCCGCGACACACCAAACTGGCTCGCCAGTATCTTCTCGCTCGGCAATACGTCTCCCACCCGGCAATCCGCGCCATTGACCCGGATACGCAGCCGATCCGCCACCGATTTATAGATCACTGCTAGACCTCTCTCAACCTGTACCCTGTCTCTTGATCAGATCTTGATCCCCGAAGCCATCATCTCTTTGGCGGCAATAAAGCCGTCCAGTTTACTTTGCAGTGTTTGCCAGCCTTCCCAGAGTGAGCTCCAGCCTGCAATCCCTGTTC
>NZ_JAACGC010000134.1:0-3657 GCF_029237385.1 Aeromonas sp. 1HA1 | reverse complement strand
CTGGCGCTGCCAAAAATCAACGCGTTCTTGAGTGGTCATAGCGGAAATCCCAACGTAGATACGATGGGTTTCAGTGTGCCGAGGTGATCTCAGTAAAAACAGGTGCTGATTCAGGGGCGCTTACAAAGGTCAAATCGGCCGATATCGTGCTCTATCACAAGATGGGCTTGCCACTGGCGGTGATCGAGGCCAAAGCCAACAAGCATGAGATTGGCAAGGGAATGCAACAGGGGCTCGATTATGCCCGTCTGCTGGATGTGCCGTTCGTATTTGCCAGCAACGGCGATGGCTTCGTATTTCATGACAAGACCAATCCGGCCAAGCTGGAATCCGAGATCGCGTTGGAGGACTTCCCCAGCCCGGGCCAACTTTGGGACAAGCTCTGCACCTGGAAGGGTTACACCCAGGCACAGCTGCCTGTCATCAGTCAGGACTATTACTCGGATGGCAGTGGCAAATCCCCCCGCTACTACCAGCTGCAGGCTATCAACAAGACCGTAGAAGCCATATCGAAAGGTGAGGATCGGGTATTGTTGGTGATGGCCACCGGCACCGGCAAGACCTACACAGCGTTCCAGATCATCTGGCGTTTGTGGAAGGCGGGCGCCAAGAAGCGCATCCTGTTTTTGGCCGATCGCAACATTCTGGTGGATCAGACCAAGATCAATGACTTTCAGCCCTTTGGCCCGGCCATGACCAAGGTCACCGGGCGCACTGTCGATCCTGCCTACGAGATCCACCTTGCCCTCTATCAGGCGCTCACCGGACCAGAAGAGTCACAGAAAGCTTATCTGCAGGTCTCTCCTGACTTCTTCGACCTGATCGTGGTGGATGAGTGCCATCGGGGCAGCGCCGCCGAAGACAGCGCCTGGCGCGAGATCCTCGAATACTTCTCATCGGCCACCCAGATTGGTCTCACCGCCACCCCCAAAGAGACCGAAACCGTCTCCAACACCGATTACTTCGGTGACCCTGTCTATA
Source organism: Aeromonas sp. 1HA1 (assembly GCF_029237385.1). Classification (NCBI taxonomy): domain Bacteria; kingdom Pseudomonadati; phylum Pseudomonadota; class Gammaproteobacteria; order Aeromonadales; family Aeromonadaceae; genus Aeromonas; species Aeromonas sp. 1HA1. Next base: position 2,676 of record NZ_JAACGC010000134.1, on the reverse strand, counting down.
CCTATTCCCTCAAAGAGGGGATCGAAGATGGTTTTCTTGCCCCCTACAAGGTGGTGCGGGTCGATATAGACGTTGATCTGCAGGGGTGGCGCCCAACCAAAGGGCAACTGGATAAACAGGGAAACCCGATTATCGATCGCATCTATAACCAGAAGGATTTCGACCGCACCCTGGTGATTGACGAGCGTACCCAGCTGGTGGCCGAGACCATCACCAACTACCTCAAGAAAACCGACCCGATGGCCAAGACCATCGTATTCTGCAACGACATCGATCATGCCGACCGAATGCGCCGTGCCTTGGTCAACCTCAACCCGGATGAGATGGCCAAAGACGATCGCTATGTGATGAAAATCACCGGCGATGATGACCTTGGCAAGGCCCAGCTCGACAACTTCATCAACCCGAAAAAGCCCTATCCGGTCATCGCCACTACCTCCGAACTGATGACCACTGGCGTCGATGCCAAAACCTGCAAGCTGGTGGTGCTGGACCAAAACATCCAGTCCATGACCAAGTTCAAGCAGATCATCGGCCGTGGCACCCGTATCGACGACAAGTACGGCAAGCTCTGGTTTACCATTCTCGACTTCAAGAAGGCCACCGAGCTGTTTGCCGATCCCCGTTTCGATGGCGAGCCAGAGCGTGTCATGGTGGTCAAACCGGCAGACATCAACAATCCGGATGATGGTCTGGGCGATCTCATCGACGGCACCGATCCACTGCCAGCCGATGAACCCGGCGACAATGACGATCCGTTTGCCCCCGGGGTTGATGAGCAACCCGGCACTTACACAACCGGTAGTGACGGTGGCCAGAGTGGCGCAGGGGGGCAGGGCGCAGGCCCGCTGGGTGGTCCAACGCCCGGAGTCAGCAAGTATTATGTCAACGGCGTGGCGGTCAGCATCATCGCCGAGCGGGTGCAGTATTACGATGCCGATGGCAAGCTGGTGACCGAATCCTTCAGGGACTACACCAAAAAGACCCTGCTCAAGGAGTTTGCCACCCTCGATGCTTTCACCAAACGCTGGCAAGCCGCGCAGCGCAAGCAAGCCATCATGGATGAATTGGCTCAGGCGGGCGTGCTGTGGGAGGTGTTGGAGCAGGAAGTGGGCAAGGAGCTCGACCCGTTCGACCTTATCTGCCATGTGGTATACGATCAGCCGCCACTGACCCGCCGCGAGCGGGCCAACAACGTCAAAAAGCGCAACTACTTCACCAAGTACAACGACACCGCCCAGCAGGTGCTTACCAGCCTGCTCGACAAGTATGCCGATCAGGGCGTGACCGAGATTGAGACCAAGGATGCGCTAAAAGTGGCCCCCTTTACCGAGTTGGGTCGTCCGCTGGAGTTGGCCAAGAAGTGCTTTGGTGGCGCCAAACAGTTCGAGGAGGCCATCACCGAACTGGAGCAAGAGATCTATCGCCACCAAGAGCGTGAGCAGCAGAGCGCCTGACGCCAGGGCTGCAACAGCACCACAGTGCGGCCATGGCAATCATGGCCGCTTGTTTTATCGATATTCCTGACGCATTCGCCCCTGTATTCGTCACCATTTTTGTAAAAAGCAGAGAATCCCATGTCATCCATCAGCTCAGTCATCAAATCCATTCAGGACATCATGCGCAAGGACGCCGGTATCGACGGTGATGCCCAGCGCCTCGGCCAGCTCTCCTGGCTGCTGTTTTTGAAAGTGTTCGACGCCCAGGAAGAGGAGCTGGAGTTTGAGCAGGATAACTACCGCTGCCCCATCCCCGAGCGCTTCCTGTGGCGCAACTGGGCGGCAGATAGCGAAGGGCTGACTGGCGATGCCCTGCTCGATTTCGTCAACAACGATCTGTTCGACAGCTTGAAAGACCAGCCTGCCAATATCAGTCTCAACCCCCGTGGCTATGTGGTGAAAGAGGCGTTCTCTGATGCCTTCAACTACATGAAGAACGGCACCCTGCTCAAGCAGGTGATCAACAAGCTCAACGAGATCGACTTTACCGACAGCAGCGAGCGCCACCTGTTTGGCGACATCTACGAGCAAATCCTGCGCGACCTGCAAAGCGCCGGTAACGCGGGCGAGTTCTACACAATGTCATATTCACCGTGTTCTAACAAAGTCCATCTTCAAGAATCTAGAGAAATTGTTACTTTTTCATAGGTCTTAACTCTTCAAGTTCCTCCGGTACTTCCAAGATTACATTTTCATCGGCTGTTATTAAGCCACCATTTTTATAGCCGTAGATTGGCTCATTAAAACTTGAATTTAGTATGTTCTGTCGCTGCTTCTCGATTTCTTTAAGGGAAAGTGCCATATCCTTGGGACAAGGTGACCGTCCCCACCAGTTCAAAAGCAGTTCTATTTTATGCTTTGGTGGTAAGTCTTGCAGAATGCTATTCATGAGTGTGCAGCATGCAACTTGGTTGGTAAATCCTTGGTAATCTCCCATTGAGCTTGGAATGATGTGATCAATAGATGCATCACGCTCAAGAAGCGGCTTTCTACAGTAAAAGCAAAAGCCACCTTGCCGGTGAATCAAAGTACTTAGCTTCATGTTGTTATCCGTAAGCGCCCCTGAATCAGCACCTGTTTTTACTGAGATCACCTCGGCACACTGAAACCCATCGTATCTACGTTGGGATTTCCGCTATGACCACTCAAGAACGCGTTGATTTTTGGCAGCGCCAGA
>NZ_JAACGC010000133.1:0-3731 GCF_029237385.1 Aeromonas sp. 1HA1 | reverse complement strand
AGGGATTTGCGCTGCTGACGTTGGTAGCGAACAACGTGAAATTCAAGGACGGAGTAAAGGTGCTGGAGGAGTCAGACAGGAGTGCCGCCTGACCGACGCCATACACCAGATTTGACAATAGCTCCATGGCTGGCGTGAGCATGGTTGTCTGGGAATTCCCCCCGTATTACTGGACGGAGAGACTGTCGTTCAATAGAGATTGGTACCGGATCCGACGGTAAGCCAACGGGGCGTGGCTACGGCCTAAGTAAGGATGAATCTTTATTGCTCGGTATGACACTTTGATACTTGGTATGGCACTTTATTACTCGCCAACACCAGCAGGGGTCTTCCCATGGCGATATATGTGGTCAGAGTTGCAACGAGGACAGTGAACGGTGATGGATGCCATGAAGAGCTGAGCCTCAAAAGCACCCATCATACCGATTCAACCGATCGAAGGCATCACCGAATCGCGTACATCGTCCCATTAGATGAGAAATCTTATCACTACGGATGGGACGCCAGAAACGGAATTGAGGTTGATGCTGAACAGGAGGACTAAACGCAATCAATCACAGAGTAACAAATGACATAAACAATCGGTTTCGTTAAAATGGATTAAGTTTCTGTTTTAATTGAAAGGTTGGATGTTATATGACTTTTGGAGCAAGGTTTCATCGTGGAGATCTCCACATTCACAGTTATGGTTCTGGCGGTTCATATGATGTCACTGATGCTCATATGACACCGGAAAATATTATTGCAAAGGCAATAGAGAAAAACCTTTCAATCATAAGCATCACTGATCACAACAAGATTAGCAATTCTATTGATGCGGTAAATATAGCTGAAGACAGAAAAGACTTACTCGTTGTTCCAGGAATAGAAATATCCACAACTCAAGGGCATCTACTCGCCTACTTCCCCACAACTCAAGATCTAGAAAATTTCTACGGTAAACTGAACTTCGACCCCGATAAGAAATTTTCAACGCAAGGAATCTACGAGTGTTTAGAGTATGTCAAAAAATATAATGGTTTCGGTATGTTAGCTCATATTGAGGTTAATTCTGGGTTCGAACTAACCATTGGCAAGTTCAACGAGATCTTCGATTGTGCCTTTCAACATCCCTCAATATTTGCGTTAGAAATCAGAAATCATGAATCGGTAAATTTCTATACACAGGATGATGATAATCCAGATAGAAAACATGCCATGAAGAAAAGAAACCAAATCCTTGGCTTACCTGACTGTTATAAGTTAGCCAAAGTGATGTCTTCAGATGCCCATTCTATGAATGCATTTGGTAAAAATGCGTCTGGTTCTGATCGCCTAACCCGTTTCAAGTTAGATGAATTAAGCTTCGATGGATTACGAATTGCCCTGATGAGTCATGATTCTCGGGTTAGGCTTGAGGATGATGTTCCTATCGCCCTACCGAGATTCAAAGAAATCAAAGCATCAGGAGGGATTCTTGATGGGATGTCTATCGAACTAAGTAATAATATGAACTGTATTATTGGTGGTCGTGGTACAGGTAAATCTACTCTTGTGACCGCTATCCAAGAAGCATCAAACAACCCTGTGGATACCACCGCAGTCCAAAAAAGTAATGCGTGGCCATCAAAAATTGAACTGACATACGAAAATGAAGCTGGTCAGGAGTTCAAATACGTTCTTGAACACGGCAACTTGACTTGCATAGATGGAGATTCTAATGAGATCAACGCTCAAGTTCCGTTGGAAGCTTACTCTCAGGGTTTTACTACATTTTCAAGTAATGGTGATGAGGACGATAAAGACAAAAAGCTTCTGAAATTCTTCGATGGGTTCACAAATGTTCAGCACCTAAAAGATGAAGATCGCTCAAAAATAGTACAAATATCTACAAATTTCGAGCAGTTACAGAGTTTAACTAATGAAGTCGCCGAAAAATCTAATGTAGACAAAGAACTACAAGAATTACAGAGCAAGAAATCCGCATACGAAAAACAGAATGTTGGTGAGTTGATGAGGCTTCATTCTAGTTTGGTCGAGGAAGAGGCACTACGAAAAGAGTTAGAGGAAACACTCGGTGCATTGAGCAAAAGATATAAGCAAGTCTTATCTGATAAGGATGAAATTACCGAACTACTCAACATAGATAGAACCAAAGTTCATGTTGGTAAAGAACATGTCGATAATGTATTGAGTATCGTCCAAGAGTTCTCTGATATCGTTGACAGACACCAAAAAGAGTTAAGTGAAGAGCTAGAACAAAAACTGATCGTACTCAGACATGAGGTTATAGCTTGGCGTGGCAAAGAAGGAACAGCGAAGCAACAAATTGAAGTCAAAAAGAAAGAATTAGACGATAAGAAAATTCCCTATGATGAAGGAAAATTTGTCACTCTATCCAATGATATTACTAGACTTCAACAAAGACATAAAGATATTCAAAAATCAGCCAATAGGCTAAGTGAAATTAAAACTGAAAGAGAAAACCTTTCTAAAGAACGAGATAGAATTAGCAAAGAAATACAGAAAAACAGACTGAAGTTTTGTACACGAGTTAACCAAGATTTATCTGGTTCTTTTGATGGGTTGTTTGTACAAGCAAAAGTTGGTGTAGGATATCTTTCCAAAGAGTTCTCAAAATTCATCAAAGATGCTACTGGTTGGTATAGATGGGCAAATAGTGACAAAATTGCCAATTCAATATCACCTCTTGAGTTTTACAAGAATATGAAATTCAAGAGATATGATTTCTTATCTACATTAGGGTTGAGCGAAGTTGAGATTGAAGATGTTAAGACGAAAATTTGCGGCTTAAGACTGGAGGAAGTTCTATCTATCCCATTCAGAGAAAGACCTAAATTGACTGTCACACGCCATAACAAATCTCAACGAGACGCAGATGTTAAAGATATCAGTGAGTTGAGTTTGGGACAGCAACAATCAATTATGTTGTCTATCCTAATCCAATCAAACAGTAATCTCCCTCTAATCATCGATCAACCAGAGGATAACCTAGATTCAGAGTTCATCTTCAATAGTGTGGTTTCTAATCTTCGTCGTTGTAAAGAGAAAAGACAGATTATCGTTGTCACACACAACTCAAACATAGGAGTTCTTGGGGACGCAGAGTTAGTGATACCGCTTGTTGCGTCTAATGATAAATCGTCTATCGTTGGCATGGGGTCGATAGACAACCGAGTAACTCAGGATCAATGCTGTGAAATACTCGAGGGTGGTAGAAGAGCATTCTCAACAAGAAAAGAAATTTATAGAATTTGATCTGTATGTTCGGGCTAGGGTTATCCCTAGCCCATTTTAATTTAGGGGGCTGGTTCGAAAGCATTGGGAAAGGTACGAAAGATCAGTCCGTTATCCAATCATTATTTTTTATAATGCAAAATCGATATGTCTAAACCGAATTAGAGTAAATAAACTAACTGATTTTGGGGCATTTTCGATTTAGGAATGGCAGCGTATCGATTGCGATCGCTGCCATTTTAGTATGAGACTTTATTACTCTCTCACACGTAGGCTTACCGTTATGCTTTTATCTTCTTGCTATCATGCCAAACGCTACACATTGCTACTCATGTAAAGCGTAAGCGCCGTTAAATCGACCTACTTACCTTTACCGTATTGCGCCACTTTTTTTGCAATCGGCTCCAGCGGGACGTTCCATGGCAGCAGGGCTTCGAGCTTTTCCAGGGTATCGGCCTCGCCAATCCGCTCCAGCACATAGTTGATATAGGCTG
>NZ_JAACGC010000132.1:0-4296 GCF_029237385.1 Aeromonas sp. 1HA1 | reverse complement strand
AAGGGATTTGTGCTGCTGACGTTGGTGGTAAACAACGTGAAATTCAAGGACGGAGTACAGGTGCTGGATGAGTCAGACAGGAATGCCGCCTGACCGACTCCATACACCAGATTTGACAATAGCTCTCTTAAGGACCTGTGCATGAGCCGACTATACTAAAGGCCCAGTCAGCCTATGTGGCATAGTTCTGGTCGATAAGATTATCGCTATTCCAGTGGGGACGAACTGAATAACATCACACAACCCAACTAAACTGTAAATTCGCGAGGTGGTCCATGTTATATGTTGATATCCCAAGCCGTGAAGAGTTCTCCCGTTTATCTGATGTCCGCTCTGATGCCTGTATTTCCATCTACCTTGAAACGTCGCCGTTGCACCAAAAATTAGACGCCAGCCAAATTCAATTGGGCAACTTCATTAAAGAGGCATTGCAGCAGGTTGCGGAACAAGGTTTGGATAAACGCCGCTTGGCCCTGTTGGAGGAAGAACTTTATTCGGTGCTGGAAGATGAGGATTTTTGGGATCTGCATGCCCGCAGCCTGGCCATTTTAGCTACGCCGGACAGTATTACGACTTACCGTTTGGCAAACAAATTGCCCAACCAGCTTAAAGTCAGCGAGCGTTTTTACCTCAAACCTTTACTGCGGGCACTGACATTCCCGCATTCAGCTTATGTGCTGGCGTTGTCTGAGAATCAGGCGCGCCTGATCGAATTTTTTGCCGATGTACCGCCGGTGGAAGTTGCGGTGCAGAATATGCCGTCTCGCAAACATGATGCCATGGGGGAGGCTGCATTAAACGATCATCATCATGGTGCGGTTCACTATAAAGTACGTTTGGCGCAATACACCCGTAAAATAGACCAAGCCTTGCGGCCAATATTTGCGAGTCATGATTACCCGCTTATTTTGGTCACGACTGAGCCTTTATCCTCTATTTATCGTGCAACCAACTCGTTACCGAATCTTACCGATGAAACACTTTTCTGTAATGCCGAACATTTGGGGGCATCTGAGCTGGTGACCCAGGTTAGGCCACTGTTGGAAAACTATTATCAGGCGCAGTTAAATGCTCTGAAATCACGCTTTGAAGCCCGTTCAGGTGAACGGCGGGTGACTCAGGACTTGTCCGATGCGGCTCGTGCGGCCACCTTTGGTGCCATCGATCTACTGCTGATTAATATCGACAGCAGTATCAATGGGACCATTGATGATGAAGGTTTGATCTCCTTCAGCGGCAGCGGCGATGAAGTCAGTTACAGCATTGTCGATGAGATTGCCAAACGGGCGATTGCTACCGGAGCAAGGGTATTGGCAGTGCGTAGCGAAGATCTACCATCCGGAGCCGATCTCAACGCAATATTACGTTATCCGGTGTAAAAACATCGCTAGTCTGTAGTCCCGATAAGAGATTTTTTATTAACTGCTGTTCTATCGGCCACAGACAAATAGAAAAGTCGGATAGACAAGCTATCCGACTTTGGCTCATCCTGGGTACTACTGATTTTTTTAAAATCAATAATCAATGGCATAACGGATAATCGGACAGGTCATACAATGGCCACCGCGGTGCCCACGACCCAGTACACGAGAGGTAGATATTCCCTCCCTTCCATCTTGAATAAGCTCTTCTTGGCGATGCCACCCAGTGATGCCGTCATCTCTTGGGTCTTCTTGGCGACCTTGCGTCTCTTGCGTATCGCCAGCCTCAGTGCGGCGGGATCCAGCTCTTTCGGGCCGGTTTGCCACTGAGCATCTGCCATGGTTATCACGAAACAAAGTCTAGAGAGGCTCACTTTGTTCACCACAAAGGGGGTGAGGGATTGGCTGATGCCGCTTGCTGAACGGCACCTTGTGTTTAAAACGGGGACATTCACCTGCTTGTGGGCTGATTATGCTCCCGTTAAAACGTGATTTATAAAATCAGATTTTTTTCGACGATAGTCATCTTGCGACAGGCCTTCACAAGACATTTTGAGTTCATTGTATTGCTGAACCAGTGAAGGGTTGGCGCGCAATTTATCACGAAAAATCAGAAAAAATTCAAATTCAGAACCATTGGCCACCAGCTGAAAAGCAACGTCATCACTGGACCTTGACTCCAACATATACAGTTCCGATGTTCTCAAGGTATCGACTTTTTCTTTAAAGCCCAATGTCGTCAGGATCTGGACGGCAGCTTCGAGTTCGTCACTTTCTACGCCGATAAAAATATCAAGGTCGCCTTTCGATATTGCCAGCGGAATGGAAGAGGCACCTACGTGCTCAACTCTTGCGTTCGGGAGCAAATTTTTTACTTCGCGCTCGTATCTAAGAAACAGATCTTCACAAGACGCTTGATATTGCTCAGCACGGTAAAACTTCATCTTTTCTCCAAAGGCATCTGGTTTGATACCAAAACTGGGACACCCACCTTTTTGTGTGCTGACTATACAGCGTCTTGCTCAGAAGGGTGGGTGTCCTAATGTCATTTCCAATGTCATTTATTCAATTGATCTATCCATGCCCATTCAGGGGGCAACGGCGGTTTGTAGCAGGGCGTAGAGGGTGAGGTCCATGTTCTCGCCGTGCTCGGTCAGCACCTTGTCAATGGCATCCTCAAAATCCCGATTATGCTGGCGCAGGCTGTGGTAGCTGTAGAACAGGTTCACCACATCCTGCTCGGTCAGCTTGCCCTCCATGGCCAGCAGGCAGAGGTAACTGCGTAGCAGAAAGTAGTCGGCGATCAGCAGCCGGTAGCACTGCTGCGGGCTCTTGGGCGGCTGATGGGGAAAGTGGTGGTGGTAGACGTAATAGACCAGATAGTTCTGCAAGATATGGGGACGCGCCGCCAGAAAGGGGGCCACCTCGCGGTGCCAGGTTTCGTGTAATTTACCAAGGCGATCGGTATTGAACTCCCCGGCTAGCAACTGCTGGATCTGCTCCAGACAGCGCTGCATGGTGGGCTGCCCACGTTGCGACCCGGTCTGGGCATTCAAGACTTGCAGATAGGTGAGATTGCGCAGCGCTTTCCACTGAACCTGACTGATAAACGGCAGTTGTGAAAACACTGCAGTCAGCTGCCGATCCTCAATCAGCTGGCTAATCTGGCCGAGGAAAGCCTCGTTGGAGAGGGCGCTGCTATCGCGATGGATCAACAAGCCGATCAGCCACAGCTTCTCCTCTACACTGAGCCCTTCGGTCAGCAGAATATCGAGCGAATACTGATGCAGTTGCAAGGTCGCCGGGGAGAGCGGTTCTAGCGGATGGTATCCGGCAAGTGGCGAGACCCCTATCAACAGGGCATCGGGGTTTAGCAGTACCTGACGGCACGCCTCCGGGCAGGAGAGAGTCAGGCTCAAGCGCTGGTTGTTGGCAAAACGGCTGATCACTCTGGGGTAGTTCTGACAGGTATCGCTCAACGCTTGCGGCCCGGCCCGAGTGTGGATTTGGCATAGCCCCTCAGTCAAAAACGGGCATTTTCCCGTTTCATCGAGGGTTATCACCGCCCAGTTATTCTCGGCCTTTCTGGTCCTCTTGATCCTGGTCTTGGCCGTACTCTGGATCAGTTGATCGGGGTGGGTGACGTAGCGCTGGTAGGTTTTTTTGTCGATCGTGATAGCCCAGTCGTGGCAGCAGTTATCTTCACATCGATCTCCAATGCATTGAAATAATTCATAAAACCTGGGGGTGAACTGGTGTGCTGCCATGGCGGGGTCCCGTCAAAAAAAGGTCGAATGGGTAGTCGTCCTTAAAGAAAGCAAGATAGATGCCTGTTTTTGCATAGCGTGGCCACAAATGAGAACAATGGGCGTGCGGCGTTGTGATCTTGGCCAAAAAATCGGCTTGGCGGCCGCTTATACTGTTGAATATCAAATGCTTAAAGGAGTAGAGCGAATAGCATGGTTATCATTTATTGTGGCGATTGCCCTGATCTGGTGGTTGCTCAAGCTGCGGCGTGGCACCCTGTTTGATAGCCGGTTGCCCAGCGTGTTCGTAACGTTTTTCCCTACAGCGAGCCGTCGCAAGCCGCGCAAAGGATAATGAGCCTAAGCCCTTTGCGGGTGGGGCAAGAGCTGACTCTTATACACAAATATTGTGAACTGATTGGCACTTTTCCCGATTTCCAGGATCTGATCTCCTATGTGACTCCCGAACATGGTAACGATCATGCTAACTTTTGCTCTTCATCGGTAAGCGCCCCTGAATCAGCACCTGTTTTTACTGAGATCACCTCGGCACACTGAAACCCATCGTATCTACGTTGGGATTTCCGCTATGACCACTCAAGAACGCGTTGATTTTTGGCAGCGCCAGA
>NZ_JAACGC010000131.1:0-4492 GCF_029237385.1 Aeromonas sp. 1HA1 | reverse complement strand
GCAAAGCGAGCATCAGACGGAAGCAAAAGATTGCAGGAATGAGCAGTGAATACCTGGAAAAGGTACTCAATGCTGGCCTCAACAAATTGGGTGAATTTTAACAATATGTTCACGCTCTCGCCCTGGGTGTTGGCCTGAGCGTCGAGTGTGGCGAACTTGAGCTCCTTCGAGCTGAAGTCATGCATGAAGTAGTTGAAGAAAGCATCCACTTCACGTGGTACCCGTTGAGACTCGTTAAAGTACTTTACATATTTCGCGGCCTGTACAGTCTTGCTCTGGTAGCGTTGCCACATCACGATGTCATCGGCATCCTTTCCTACCTGCTCAAGCCAGCCCCAACGCTCCTTGAGTTCATCACGTTCGCTACCATTGGCCACTTTCAGGCGAGCACGGTAGTCGAACAGCTTTTCTCCCAGCCATGTGCAGTAACAAGTCATATGCCGTTCGAACCCAGCCGGAGTCGGGTCGACCCGACCGGCCCACTTCTGGTAATGGTCGCTAAAATCTTGCACGGAGCGTCCGGCCAGGTTGTCCAGCATAACGAAGTAGCTCGCCACTTTGCGGGATGTTTTTTCCAAAGTACGAAAGTTTGGGAACGGCACCTGAGCCCGACGAGCGGTATCAAACATCTTTCTAAGCGGCACCCGGCAAAGCTCGGCACTGGGCCGCTGTTCGTTGGGCAACAGGCCCCCAGTAACATCTTCGCTGATGCCAGGGCAGAGCTCCTCCCGCCAACCTAGCTTGAGCGGCCCAAGGGGTAGCAGTGGGCGATAATCTCGCCGCTCATGGGCGGCCACCAGATGCAGGGCTCGCTTGACGGCTGGGTGAAGGGGCTTGTTATAGTCAATTACCTTGGCGCCCGCCACCACGCCTAACGGCACGCCAGCCGGATTTTTGGTCAACAGACCTGCCCAGTCAGATACCTCCGCAACAGTGTCACCCATGTCGAGCAGACTACGCCGTGAGCTGTCGAAGAGGCCAGCGAAGATCACCTCGACCTTGCTCTCCTCGAAGCGGTACTCGTTGCCCACCTTGGTACAGACCGACTCCAGCAGTTCCTCGATAAAGCGGCGAGCCAGAGCCGCCCCCAGATCGGCCCCGAAGACCGATACCTGGATCAACTTGATGGGAAGCTGGTTAAGCTTCTTCACATCAGAAATGGCCAGTTTGAAATTGTTCTTGGCATAATCGACCCTTGCATCCACCCCCGTCATCAGCAGGTCGGCGACCAACGGATTATCCCGGATGGGAGCTACCGCTTCGACCAGTGCTCGTTTGGCCGCATTTTTGGCCGCTGAGACGGATGCCTCGAAACCGCTCTTCAGGGTCAGCATGTCGCCTAGCTTATTGGTCAGAACCTTGCTCCAATCCCCCTTGACGGCCTCGACCACAGTTTCTTTAGCCTGACCTTTCAAATCGTCGAGGTAATCGCCAGCCAACGCCTGCTGCCTTGCATCCAGAATGCTGTCCAGTCGCTCAGCTGTCGTATCGTTGAGCTCTGTGCCCAAACCGGGAATGTAAACCTTGGCGTATGAATAGGACGAGATGAGTGGAGCCTTTACCTCAAGCGGATGGGCTCGAAACAGACGTCCCACATTGGTCAGCCGTTGGATCTCTTCATCTATGTAGATATTCCGCTTGGTGCCATCGAAGAAGAAACCTATTTGCAACGCCAGCGAGCAGGTGCCAATCCCCGCCTTATGCAGACTCTCTTCTCGATCAATACGACACTTTTGGTCATCCCTATCCACCATCACTATTTCCTCGTCCGATAGGTATCAACAATGCTATCCAGCTCAACAGGGCAGCTATGGGCCCAACGAATCATCGGGGTATTGTCAGGCAGCACCAATACACAGAAATCATCCTGCCCCTTCTCCCGCTTGGGCATGGGCAGGGTGAGCGAGTGTTTTTCAAATCGGTAGCCTGCTTTCTCTTGCTCCTCGGTCATATCGAGTTCCCAATCGATTTTCACCGTATCGCCGTCGATTCGATAGGGGCCTGCACGTCCACCTCCGCCGGCACCGAATCCATCAAACGCAAACGTGTTGCTGCCCATCTTGCCATTGACATAGACGTAACTGATGGGGCGGTCGATCACCGACATGAGCACGATAGAGGCCCCGCCATGCCGCTCCTGTAACAGAAATGTCCATCCCAGCCAGAGCACCAGTACAATGGCACTCAGCCAGCGTCCCCAGCGGGGCATCAAGTTCCACGCAGCCGTGGCCATCGTGGAGATAAATCGTGTCAGGCTTCTTTCTACTGTCATGCTTGTCTCTTTTGTTATTCCTGGGCCGAACGCTCAACCAGCGAGCTGGTCCCCGCCTGATGGAGGCTCTCTTCTCGATCTACCCGGCACTGCAAGTCATCCCTATCCACCATCACTATTTCCTCGTACGATAGGTATCAATCACGTCATTCATCACAGGCTCAGCCCCCCCCCATCGCACCATCACTTTGTTGTCGGGCAAAAAGAGGACATGAAAGTTATTCTGCCCCTTTTCCCGCTTGGGCATGGGCAGGGTGAGCGAGTGTTTTTCAAATCGGTAGCCTGCTTTTTCTTGCTCCTCGGTCATATCGAGTTCCCAGTCGATCTTCACCGTATCGCCATCGATCTCATAGGGGCCAGCACTACCGCCCCCGCGGCACTGACCCCGTCAAATGCAAACGTGTTGCTCCCCATCTTGCTATTGACATAGACGTAACTGATGGGGCGATCGATCACCGACATGAGCACGATAGCGGCCCCGCCATGTCGCTCCTGTAACAGAAACGCCCATCCCAGCCAGAGCACCAGCACAATGGCACTCAGCTAGCGTCCCCAGCGGGGCATTAGATTCCAAGCAGCAGTGGTCATGGTGGAAATAAGTCGTGGCAGGCTTCTTTCTACTGTCATGCTGATTGCTTGAGTTGTTCCAAGGCTAAGCGCCCACCTTCCAGATAGGCCAATCCCCAGAGCATTAACTGAGCGTCGGTTGCCCCTGCCTGCTTGGCCTTGTCGAGCGCCTTGCGAACCATGGCCATCCGCTCACAGGGCGGAAACTGAGCAATATTATCCCCTGATTGCCAGAGAGCCAGCAGTCGATGGGCTTGCGGTGATCCTTCCAATGCTTGATAGAGTGCCGGGGTCAGTTGCACCAGAACTGGTTCTGCCGGGGGGATAGACAAGACCAGCTCACGCCAGTTGCCATTGCACTCCCGCAGCCACCAACGACTGATGCCACCAAAGATACCGCCAAGCCAGGGGGCATCCTGCTGCTCAAGCAGCAAGGGCAAGGCGTCAGGGGTATAGAACCGCAGCAGCATACTGTACTTGCCACCCGGCTCTATCACTCTTGCCCCAAGCGCCAACTGCTCTTGCAGTGTTTCCACAGGTCGCTCGCTGTCAATCAGCCCCACGACATGCCCCTGCTCGGCGAGTTCAGCCAGCAAGCCTTCATCCTGTTGTGAGCACTGCCAGAGCCAGGGGCCAAGATTGACCAGATCAAACAGGTCATCGTGCAGGTAGAGCGGCAAAAACAGCCCCTCACTCATCTTCTCTCGCTGCTCGGCACTAAGATGGGCCGCTTCGATCAGAGCAACTGCCTTTCCTTCACGCCAGATTGATTCAGGTAGCATCTTACTCTCCCTTCACCACGGCATCGCCCTGAGCAATGGCTCTCAGCATGCAAGGGATGCAGACAGGTTTTTCCATGGGCGGAAGTGTTTTCAACAAGGCTTCAGCACTCGTCTGGGTGGCGATTTGTGGCACGATAGTGACATGCTCCGGAGAGGGTTCCGTAGCGACAACTTTCGGTAAGAATGGGGCCTGTCCACCCCAGCCGGACCCATTACCAGGGCTACCGCCAGAGTTCATCTTGATGGAGGGACCGACCAAGGTGACGCCACTGGGGTCAACCTTCACAAAACTGCCGCCCACTTTGAGTGGTGATTTCAGCTCCAGCCTCCAGCACGACCTTTTGACCCGACTTGAAGTGAATTTCCTGACCCGCCTCCACCAATAGCGCCTGTGCGATTTTCTGGTGGAGCGATGCATCCATTGTGAGGGAGTAGTCAGCCTTGATGTGGTCGCGCTTCTCGCCTTCCACCGTCAGGTGGTCGTTGGCCTTGATGCGGGTGACCCGCTCGTTGTCGATATCGGTGTGCTGGTCGTGCTTGATGTGCCAAGCCGCATCGTTCTCGATGAGCACGTTCAGGTCTTTCTGACCGTGGATGTAAATCTCTTCCTGTCCGGCCTGGTCTTCAAAGCGCAGCTCGTTGAAGCCTTCACCCTGATGGGTCTCGGTGCGCAGCACGGTACGGGTCTTGTTGGCGGGCAGCTCGTAAGGTGGCCGGTTGGTGGCGTGGAAGGTGCGGCCCGTGACGATGGGCTGGTCAGGGTCGCCTTCCAGAAATGAGACGATAACTTCGTGGCCGATGCGCGGGATCGCCATCATGCCGTATTGGCCACCGGCCCAACCCTGACTCACCCGCACCCAGCAGGAGCTCT
>NZ_JAACGC010000130.1:0-4710 GCF_029237385.1 Aeromonas sp. 1HA1 | reverse complement strand
TCTGGCGCTGCCAAAAATCAACGCGTTCTTGAGTGGTCATAGCGGAAATCCCAACGTAGATACGATGGGTTTCAGTGTGCCGAGGTGATCTCAGTAAAAACAGGTGCTGATTCAGGGGCGCTTACACATAAAGAGTATTGAGCTCTTTGAGTACATTTTGTACTTGCTCCAACTTCTTGGAAGTCGCAGTGCTAATTGCTCCGAATGTTGCTGATGTCGTGCTTAGGTCATGGGCAGCCACCCAGTCAAAGATGTCAAAATGTTGTTTGAGTGTTGAAGCTTCTTCTGGGGTTAATTTTTGGAGTGCCCCACTTGCTGCTTTCGCTTGTGTCTTAAGCAGGATCAACCTGTCTTTTTCTGCCAATGTCTGGGGGTCGTTGGCCAGGATCACAATCTCGCCTGGCAGCACCATGTCTTGCAGGTGTTCATTGTTGCGCTCAAACATCGATTGCTGCTGAAAGTTGGCCTCTGGGCCGTACAGCTTTTTGTAGATGGCTTCTTTGCTCTGGTGGAATTCGTTCCAGTAGTACCCCACATCAAACTCTTCAATCTCCGGCCCTTGGGTTGCCGGCATCAACTTGCTCAGGGTGGGCTCGGACTCTGGCTTGGGGGCGGGCGTTGGTGAGTGGCCAAAGCCGCTGGATGGGGTTTGCTTGGCCTCATAGGCCTCTTCGACTGTGCGACGGAACTCGTCAGAACCTGTGACCTGTAGTTTGCCATCCACTAGTTTCACGCAGCTATCGCGATCCCCTGTTCGGCCTACCGTGACGCGGCTCCCGTCTCTGGCGCTGCCCTTGTCCGGGCCTTGTATCCTGACGAAGTCGTCGAGATTCAGCTCGCTGATGTTTTTTGCCGCCATGGCATCCCCCGATTTTAGTCTGTTTTTTTTTTTGCGAGCGGGCAGTCTGCCACAGGTTCGGATGGGAACAAAACTCAAAGCGGCTGGTTGCAGGGGATAAGAGGGCGCGGGTATTATGCCGCGTTGTTTGGTGATGCTCACTTCATGCGGCGCTATTCCCTGGCCTTGTTTTGGTCACACCAACAGCAAAAACCCCGGCTATTTTGCCGGGGTTTTCTTTATCACGCATGGGTTGTTGGCTGGTTGGCAAGGTGGACGCCGAAGCGTAACCCTAGGGCTCCGGCAACTTTAGTGATGGTGGCAAAGGTTGGGTTTCCTTCGCCGGATAGGGCCTTGTATAGCCCCTCTCGGCTCATTCCAACATCACGGGCCAGCTGGCTCAGGTTGCGAGCGCGGGCAATGTCGCCCAGTGCGGCCGCAATCAAAGCGGGGTCGCCTTCTTCCATGGCAGCTTCCAGATAGTGGAGCATGTCTTCATCGGTCTTGAGGTAGTCAGCGGCATCATAGCGGCTGAATGTAACTGCCTGGTCATTGTCTTTCATGTTTAATCCTTCCATTGCGCGGCAATGGTCTTTGCCTGTTCGATATCACGGGCTTGGGTGCCCTTGTCCCCACCACACAGCAACACAATGATGATCGGACCCTTTGTCATGTAATACACACGGTATCCTTGGCCGTAGTCTATTCGCATTTCCGAGAGACCTTCCCCGATGGGTTTTACGTCACCAGGATTGCCAAGGCCCAAGCGCCGGATCCTGGCGGTCACTTTCGCTTTGGCGCGTACATCGCGCAGGGTGTCGAACCAGCGATCGAATATGTTTGTTTTGATGATTTCAGTCATGTGCCAACTGTAGTTATCATCTGTTGATGTGTCAACTATGGTTATCAATCCTCGCAATGTCATGTTGAGACACCTTCCCTTGGAGATCGTCAGCGCTTCACTCGTGAAATTCTGGATCCTTGCTAAAACTGCCCGCCAAGCCATGGCCCGCATGGCTTAATCATTTTTCTATCGTGGTTAGACCTGATCCACCCCGCCACCTTAGATCCTCACGGAAAACAGCCCTTTAGCAAAGTAACTCAATCACTTACCTTTTCCACGCCCTCGATCCTTGGTGATCTAATATCCCCAAAGTGATCGCAAAATGTATTTTTGTGAAATTCTGAATTCCCCCCAAGAACCCAGTCACGGCGCGGGCTGGCCGATAGATTTTCATCAATTCATTTGTGCAAAAAACGCCACATTTTTAGCGCGAAGGTGGGGGGGGAGGAGTGCGGATTCCGTGAGCGGCGCGTTTCCGTTGCCGCGCCTGGGCTACGGGGCCAGGGGCTGGCCACAAAAAAGCGACGCATATGCGTCGCTGTGGTGAATGGGTTTCTGGCTGGGCGCTACTGGTCGCCACCCCATCCCATTTTCTTGAATGCCTTGGCGGCGATGGCCAGCAGTTCATCGCTGTTTGCCTCGGGCAGCATGGGGCGTGCCGGGGTCTCTACTGTCCATCTGTTCTTCCTGGTCTCGCCGGTGGTCGTCCGGATGATGATGGCGGCGCGTTGGACGCTGAGATGCGCCTGTATCCACTTGAGCGAGGGTTTGCGGTAGCGGCGGCGCTTGCCGCGTTCTGACAAGACTTTGTACCCCAGCGCACGCAGGCGTGTTGCCTGGCTGCGGGTACAGGGGCTATCCGTTGGTTTGAATGGCTCCTTCTTCTTGCCCTTGTCTGAGGCTCTTGGTTTCGCGGGGGTGGGGGGCGCGGCGTTGAACTGTTGTGACATCCCCTGGTGTTGCTGGTTGGCTATCATCCCTGCAAAGCGGGAGTCGAAGTCGATGGTGGCTGCGTCCTCGTTACCACGAGCGCGCAGGCGTTTGGACAGGCCGGTGAGCCGCTTGTGCTTGCGCTTGCTTATTGTGCGCGCCCACGTTGAACCATCAGGGGCTTTACCTGCCCGGATGCGCTGGCGGTTCACCTTGACCACTTCCCGACCTATCTGCTGGGTGATGCGCCGGCGCTTGGCTGGCGGCAGAGAGACCGCGTCCAGACGCTCCAGCAGGCTGAGCATGGTGCCCTGATTGATGGTGAGTGAAATCATCTACATGCCTCTATTCGATGATG
The DNA here is from genome assembly GCF_029237385.1 of Aeromonas sp. 1HA1. Classification (NCBI taxonomy): domain Bacteria; kingdom Pseudomonadati; phylum Pseudomonadota; class Gammaproteobacteria; order Aeromonadales; family Aeromonadaceae; genus Aeromonas; species Aeromonas sp. 1HA1. Next base: position 1,740 of record NZ_JAACGC010000130.1, on the reverse strand, counting down.
GGGGAGAGCTGGCCGGCCAACTGCTTGGCCTGTTGGCCATGTCCCGTCATGGCCCCGCTGTTCCCAGGTGCTGGCCCACTGCCGTGGGTATGGCTGGCGGTGGCGGCGGCCAGCTGCTCCACCACGTTCATCAGCTGGAGCAGCAGCCGGAAGATGTTCACGCTGTCGGTCCCCATCCACGAACGGGGCGCCTCCAGGTGTTGTAGCTCGCCGGCAACGGCCCGGCGCAGCTGGCCCACCACCTCGACCAGATCCCCCGCCGTGGTCTGGCTCATGTTGCCCAGACTTCCCAGGGTGAGATCATCACCTGCCAGCAGCTCGATGGCCCCCAGCGCCTCGATGAGCTTTAACCCGCCCACCTCCTCGATACTGTGCTGGTCCACCTGCAGTTGATGCTGGCCATGTTCCCCCAGGTAGTCGTCACTCTGGTGGTGCATCTGCAGGGCGCGGTCATGCAGGTGCCGATCGGTGTGGCGGCAGAGGTTCCCCACGGTATCGGTGCGGCTGAATACCTCGGCCCGTTGCTGCTGCAGTTGCTCGCCCGGGGCGATGTCCGGCAGAGCCCAGCCACTGCCGAGTACGGTACGGATAAAGGGCCGGTCAGCCCGCCCAAAGGCAAACCCCAGCTCAACCAGGGTCCCCTCGAGGGGAAACTGCAGCAGGCCCTGTTCCGGCCCGCCGAACTGCACCGGCAGCGGCACCGCCCGATAAAGCGGGGCGGCCTTGTCCGGCTGGTCATCTTCACCCAGCAGTTGCACGTCCACCGCATAGCGGGGGCGAAACGGGTCATTGCGCTGGCCGGCGCTGGCCTGGTCGCTGATGGCCTCGACCCGCCCGAACTTGGGCAGGTGCATCTTGTCGGCCAGCTCCGGAAACTCCCCCTCTATTTTGCGGCGCTCCACCGACTTGGTGGCCTTGCCAGGGGTGACCGTGGTCAGGGTCATTTCGTCCCCTTTGAGCCGCACCCGGGTCACTCGCTTGCCGTTGACCGTCGCACCAGGGCGCATGGCGGGCACGGGGGGCAGGGTGATGAGATTACCCGCCTGGCGCGCGGTCCAAGCCGGGTCGATTTCCACCTCCCTGCCATGCCAGCGGGAATCGGTGTGGCTGCCGACAAAGATGGCGCCATCGGGTTGCTGGTACCAGACAAAGTCCGGCACCTCGAAGGCGCGGCCGGCGTTATCGAGCAGCTGATAGCCGGTGCCGGCACTGGTGAAGTTAGGAATGGGGCGATCGGCATAGTCGGCCGCCTCGGGCAGCATGAAGACCAGACCGGTCTGGGTGGTGAGCCAGGCCAGCAGGTTGCGCAGGGTGGCATGCTGCATGCTGACAGGTAGCCGGCCGGCCAGGATGCCCGCCAGCTCCCGGCAGAGCAGTTGCACGGCCCCCGTGGCGGCGGGCTGAACGTCATACACATAACCGGTGAACCAACGGCGCAGCTCGCCGTTGTAACCGACATCGATGGTGACGGGGTGGCCTTTTTGCACTTGGGCCTGCGCCGTCAGGGCCGCCCGTCCGCCGGCATTCAGATCCAGCATGATGTCGTGCTCAACCAGATGGGCAGGCTGACCATTGAGGGTCAAGCGGGTGGTCAGCTTCATGCCAGGATATCCCCCAGTTTGTTGTCCAGTTTCTTAAAGAAAGCCTCTCCTGTGGAAAGCGGCTCATCCCCCGATTGACCATTGCCGCCTGCGGCGGCGGTACCTGGCGATCCTTTACCGATATTGGCGGGGTTACCTG
>NZ_JAACGC010000129.1:0-4898 GCF_029237385.1 Aeromonas sp. 1HA1 | reverse complement strand
GAACAGGGATTGCAGGCTGGAGCTCACTCTGGGAAGGCTGGCAAACACTGCAAAGTAAACTGGACGGCTTTATTGCCGCCAAAGAGATGATGGCTTCGGGGATCAAGATCTGATCAAGAGACAGGTTATGCACAGCTTGTTATTCACAGATAGGGGCGTTCAGCCCGTCACCACGCAGGCGCCAAACGGCAGGCGCAATTCGTTTTCCAGTGTGAAGAAATCTTCGGCAAGCGCCCCGACGGCCCGGTAGAAGCTGCCCCCTTTCGCCTGTTGCTGATCGCGGCAACAGACAAGTACCCAGGGGGCCAGATGGCGTTCATAGAAGCGGTTGCGATCCGGGTGCTGCTCAGCAATCAATGCCGCCATCACCTCACAGAGGGCGGCGAGATGATCTTCCGGCTCGCACACTCCGCTCTGGCGCTCGAAACCGAGGGACTGCAGGTCGGCGCGCAGTACCGCCAGCGGCAGCTCCATCAAAGAGCCGGTGAGATACCAGGAAGCAAACGGCACAATCTCTCCGCGCCCCAGCCCGATAAAGAGATCCTGATACTCCTCGGCAAGCTCGTTTTCGTGGTGGCTACTGGCCGCCAGCTGCACCAGCCCGAGCCCTCTGGCAAAGGGGCCCGGCATAGCCTGCAACCCTTGCAGCCAGGCGAGCTGTTCGCCACGGGGGGCGGCGCGCCAGAGGCTTGCCAGCAGGGCGTAGAGATCGGCGCTGCTCTGTTCCAGTTCGGTCATGGTCAGTTCGCCAGCCTTTTCGTTATGTTGTTCACTCATCACTGGCCCCTCATACCTTGAGCTGGGCGGCAGGATCCGCCGCCAGCGCTGCAAACACATCCTTGACCCGGCAATCCTCACACATCAGCAGCCGCTGGGCGGCCTCGTTCTGGAAGTGGGAGTGACCGGCCAGTTTTTGCTGGATGCGGCGGATCATCGAGGCGGGCGCGAACGGCTTGGAGCAGCGAATGCAGCAGGCAGCCTCTTCGGCTTTCAGGCTCTGCACGGCGCGGCGCGCCTCGGGCACGGGTTGCAGACGGGGCGTGAGCACTATGGCCTGCTCGGGGCACGCCTTTTCGCACATGCCGCACTGGATGCAATCCTGCTCGATAAAGTTGAGGCCCGGCGTGTGCCCCACCGCATGCAGGGCGCGGCTCGGGCAGACCGCCACGCAGCCCATGCAGAGGGTGCAGTCTGCTTCTTTGAGTTCCACGCTGCCGTATGGGCCGCCGTGGGGCACCGCCAGCGGCTCGCAGCTCCCTTCGTTGGCCTGCCAGAGGGCATCGAAGGCGGCAAACAGGTTTTCCCGTTTGTCCCCTTTCAGCGGCTTCTCCAGCAGGGCAACGGTTGGCTGGCCGGAAACAGGCTCACCAGCATCTGCGTCAAACAGAGCGATGCGATCGGCAGCGAGACCCGCACCCGCCAGCAGCACGGCGGCGCTCGCCAGCTCCCGCTCAACCAATGCCCGCACGCTAGCAGGGGCATCGTCACCCAGCGCAATGCGCACCGCGCTGGCGCCATAGGCGAGAGCGGCGAACCAGCTCTCGATGCCTAAACTCGCGCTCTCCTCCACCCAGACCGGCAGCCAGTTGGCAGACAGGCGGGTGAGTTCGGCTTCCACCCATTCGCGCTCGTTTTCAGCGGCGATCAGCAGTCGAGGCGCTTCGCCGCCCGCCTCCCGATAATGCTTGAGCAATCGGAACAGGTAGTCGCCGCTGGTGTTGGCATCGGGCTGATGATAGGCAATCGCCCCGGTCGGACAGGCAGAGGCGCAGCTGCCAAAGCCCTGACAGAGATGGGGATCGATCTGGATTCGACCATTGATGGGCTTGAGGGCATCGGTCGGGCAGACATCGAGGCAGCGGCTGCAACCGGGCACACCACGAGCGGTAAAGGCGCAGGCCTCGGGGCCCTGGCGAAAATAGCGCGGCTTGTCGAAGATACCGGTGAGAGCGCAAAGTTCTGCGAGTCGTTCGGCCAGCCCATCGTCATCAAAGATATGCAGATAGCCGACCGGCGGGCGCTCCAGCGCAAATAGCGGAGTGCAGCCCAGATCGGCCACCAGATCAAAGCGCGGTTCGCGTGGCTGTTCAGTGACAGCAGCCGTTTGCTGCGGGAAGCAGATCGCGGCGAGCTCAATCCGCTCCCCCTGCCCATTAAGCCCGGTGAGCTGGAACTGACCCAGATACCCTGTCAGGCTCGGCTCGCGCAAGGTCAGGGCATCGAGAGATGCGGTGGCGTCGAAGATGGTTTCGAGATCCGCCGCCTCGGCATCATGGACTGACTCGGTCACCAGCAGGGTCGGCTTCACCCCGGCTGGCAGCAGGCTGGCGGCGCGGCGAATGCGATCTTCCGGGCCGACCAGCAGCAGGCGCCCCTGACTCTGGTAAGAGACAGTGGCCGGGATCAGGTTGTCGGTCTTGACCGTATGCTGCAGCGCATAGGCACGAGCGCGCGCGTTATGCTCGGCCGCCCCCGCCCCGTGGGCCAGATTTGAGGTCAGATTTGGGGCCAAATTTGGCAATGTTTGTTCAGTGCTCACATACGCTCCTGTGCGCGCCACCTCGTGGGATGGGCGCTTGTTGGTAAGCCGAGAGAGCAAGAGCCGAGCCAACTCCCCCGGAAAAAAAGTGACTGACAGGGAGTCAGGATCCTGAAGGTTCCATTCCCTTATCTTTGGCTGGGACATTTTGTCCATCACAGGAAACCAAAATGTCCCGATCGTCGGTGGGGGTTTGAGAATGGTTATCAGCCAACCCGTGCGGCTCGTCGGCGGCGGCAACGCTGGCAACCGCAACAGGTTCAGCGGATCCGCTGGCCGGATTGGCCGTCTCGCTGTCAGGGGCGATCACCTGCTCCACCAGCCAGTTGCGCAGCCCGGCGGTCAGGGCTGCGGGCAGCAGCTCTGGCTGGCTGAAATCCTGGGTGTAGTCGTCAAGCCCGTCCGGCTTGTGGCTGCGAAACATGGCCCGCAGCGCCTCCTTGTCGGGAAGTTTGGCCTTGCCCGGCTGCGCCGTTGTTAGCGGCGGCTCGCCACTCTCAGTCCCTTCGATGGCAAGCGGTTCCTCACTCCCCTTGTCAGTGCTGACTACGGGGCTATCCATCGCGGTATCTGATATTTCACCTTCGCCACTGCCTTCGATGGGAATCGCAATCACCTCTGGGGTGGCCTCTTCCCGTGGCTGCAATGGCTGATGCTTGCGCGCCTCACTCTTGCGAGACGACCAGCGTTTGAGGAACTCACTCATGGGCGTTGTTTCCGGCCTTGGTTCCGGCACAGGTTCCGCTGTCACTGCCACGCTCGCGGCCATCGGGGCCGGTGGCTTTAACGGCGCCGCAATTGGCTTGATCTACGGCGTCTCTTGATGTCGCTACAGCCGTATCGAGACCGAGCTGATCCTGCGCCCGTCCCTTGCCCTTCTTGCCCTTGCGACGGGCCTCCAGCAGCTCGCCGTGGCGGCCGATAAAGGCCTCCACCCAGGCTTGCAGCGCTTCGGGCAGCGGGCAGGAGAGCACCTGCCGCTCGCCATCCATATAGGCAGCGGCCACGGTCTGGCTCAGGGTCAGGCCATCGGCCACAAAGCCACTGTCCACGCGACTTCCGGTGACAGTCCCGGTAATAAAAAGGCGCGGCGAGCCGGAGCTCAAATTGAAGCGATAATCCCCCCGCTCATCGCGAAACAGGGTAAGGGGCAAGGCACCGGTCGCTTCAGGTTCGGCGGGGTGGAGCGCCGCTATCTCGAAACGGCGGCTCTGCCAGCGGCCAACCTGACTGTCGATGGCCTTTAACTCCAGCTGCAGCCAGCGCTGCGGGGGCAAGGGTTTGGTTGTGTCTTGCACTGTCACGACTCCCATCAGAAGGTCTCTGCCGGGCCGCCCTCCCCCGTGATCCACCCCGTTCGGGGCGGATCACGGCAGGAGATTCAGGGCGGCCACGGCCATCAATGGGGTAAGACATAGCAAGAGTGGGGCCAATGCCGGTTTGGTAGCTGATGGGGGCTTTGATGCGGGTTGGGGCGTCGTGCAGGACATGGGTTGGCGCGGGCGTAGGTTGGTGCAGAGCGCAGCGAAGCCCAACATGCGGCGTAAAACCAATCCGCCAGAGCCTGATTGAGGGAATGGCAATAATCGAATAATGCTGAATTATCCGATTATTACCTTGATAAAGTGTTCGCGGTAAACGTTGGGCTTCACTTCGTGTAGGTTGGTGCAGAGCGAAGCGAAGCCCAACATGCGAGATATTGTCATACCCTATATTTCGGAGGCAAAATGAGCAAAAATTTCTTTTTCAGTCATCTTGGGGGTTTCATTGGAAAAACAATAATATTCGGGTTTAAGATCGATAAAGTACTGCATGCTCATTTCCAAACCTGCTATATCATGGAACAAACCTACCGGCATATTGTAGCTATCATTTTTCTTAAAACGACTAAATAAATGAGTACCACAATTTGAGCAAAACCCTCTGGTTGCCCAAGCAGAAGAGTCATATTCTTTGACAAACTGTCGACCTTCAAACTCGACATTAGTACCACAAGGGATCATGAATAATGGCCCCCCGCCCCACTTACGACACGAAGAACAATGACAAACTGTAAACTTGGGATCGATTTCACCCACTTTGATTGTTATGCTGCCACACAAACAACTCGCCTTGCTACCAACTGATTTTTTCATTTTATTTTCCTTAATATTAGGTAAAAATGTAACTCTTTAGTTACGGGTGCGATTCATGGAGAGCGTCTCGAGGCCCAAGATACGGATGTAAACCAAATTTATCGTAAGCGCCCCTGAATCAGCACCTGTTTTTACTGAGATCACCTCGGCACACTGAAACCCATCGTATCTACGTTGGGATTTCCGCTATGACCACTCAAGAACGCGTTGATTTTTGGCAGCGC